>DATMEE010000224.1:0-11832 GCA_035557035.1 Phycisphaerae bacterium | reverse complement strand
CATTTCACGCGGCGAAAGCGGCGGCGCGAGAGAATATGAATAAGAATGGGACTCGCGACGGCGCCGGCACCGACGGCCAGCGCCGGATTCATCAGAAAGGTGGAAAGCCATTGGAACACGCTCGTCAGGTCCCCCGCGAAGGCGCGCGCGCCAGCCCGTTGAAACGGATTTGGACAGTGCGTTCATTCATGCGGCCCCCTTCATCACGCGCATGCGCGCTGCCAGAAACGCTCGGAGCGCGACATCCAACGGCTCGGTGGTCGAGAGACCGACGTATTCGATGCGGGCATTGGTGCAGGCCGTTCGCAAGCGGCCGATGAACTGATTCAACGCGTCCAGGTAGCCGGTGCGGAGGGCCTGCGGGTCGACGAGCAGTTGAGTGTCCGGTGTTTCGAGTCCCTCGAACTGCGTGTTTTCGAGAAAGGGGAACTCGCGCTCGTCGTGATCGAGAACGTGAAAGACCAGCACTTCGTGACGGGCGTAGCGAAGGCGCTCCAGCACTTTGGTCAACGCCGCTTCGTCAGTCAGCAAGTCCGAAATGACCACAACAAGACTGCGGCGCGTCAACTTGGACGCGAGAACGTCGAACAACATGCCGGCATCGGACGGGTTCTCGAGCCGCGCCCGCTCGATCTGGCCGATGATCGAGTGCAGATGCGCCTGGTTGGACAGCGCCGGGAGGTTGGCTCGCACGGCATTGTCGAAGAGCAGCAGACCCACGGCGTCCTGCTGATAAACCAGAAGATAGGCGAGCGACGCTGCCAGCGTGGCGGCATACTCAAACTTTGTCAGGCGGCCGGCTTCCTTCTCCTGGTCCGGATAGCGCATCGAACCCGAGCAATCGAGCACCAGGTGAGCACGCAGGTTGGTCTCTTCCTCGTACTGCTTGACGAAAAATCGGTCCGAACGGCCGAAGACCCGCCAATCGAGGTGGCGCAGATCGTCGCCGGGCGAATATTCCTTGTATTGTGAAAACTCAACCGAATAGCCGTGATAGGGGCTGCGGTGCATTCCGCTGACGAAGCCCTCGACGACGTGCCGGGCGCGCAATTCCAACCCGCTGATGCGGGCCAGCACGTCGGGACGAAGATATTTTGCCGATCCGGTTGGGTTAGCCATCATCATTCGCGCTGCTGCCGCTCATCACCATTGCAGAACCACCACGCGCATATTGCCTCAAGCATTGAGCGCCCCGCTCACCCGTTCGTCCTTCAGCAATCCGCCCGAATGCGGCTGCATCTTTTTAAGCAAATCCGCAATCAAACGATCCGTGGTAAATCCCTCCGCCTGCGCCGCAAAATTGGTGACGAGCCGGTGTCTCAGCACCGGCGCCGCCAGCGCGCGAATGTCCTCACTCGACACGTGCTTGTTGCCCCGCAGCACGGCCCGCGCCTTCGCCCCCAGAATCAGGAATTGCACTGCACGGGGACCGGCGCCCCACGAGAGCCGATCCGTCACGGCCTTGGGCGCGCCCGGCTCACCCGGCCGCGTCGCTCTCACCAAGTCCAGCGCGTACTTGAGCACGGAGGGCGCGGCCGGCACGCGGCGCACGAGGGACTGCAGTTCGAGAATCTCCGCAGAATTCAAAACCGGATTGACCGCCGGCGCCTGGTCGCCGGTCGTGCGCGTCGCAATTTCCAGTTCGTCGTCATAGGCGGGATAGCCGATCTGGACCTTCAGCATGAATCGATCCTGCTGCGCTTCGGGCAGCGGGTACGTGCCCTCCTGCTCGATCGGATTCTGAGTGGCGAGCACGTAGAACGGCAGCTTCAACTCATGCCGAACCCCGCCCACGGTGACCTGCCGCTCCTGCATGCACTCCAGCATGGCGGCCTGCGTTTTGGGTGGCGTGCGATTGATTTCGTCGGCGAGAATGACGTTGGCGAAGAGCGGGCCGGGGAGAAACCGAAACGCGCGGTTGCCCGTGGTCCGGTCCTCGGTAATGACCTCCGTGCCCGTAATGTCGCTGGGCATGAGGTCGGGGGTGAATTGAATTCGGTTGAACGTCAGCGACAGGCAGCGGGCCAGGCTGGAAATCATGAGCGTCTTGGCCAGACCGGGAACACCTTCGAGAATGCAATGGCCGCCCGCAAAAAGCGCGATGAGCAACTGCTCGATCACTTCGTCCTGTCCGACGATGACCTTGTGCAGCTCCTGGCGCAACTGGCGGTACGTCGCCTGCAGTTTCTCCGCCGCCGCGACGTCGTTGCTCCACGCCGACGCGTCACTCGCTTCGTTCATAAGTCGATTCCTCTGGTTATCCGGGAATTGCTCCGGCCGTTGTAATTAAACAAACGTCTCACCTCAGCGCTGCATGATCGGCAAATTACTGTAGGGCAGTTGCAGAATAATGAGCGCGATCGACGTACCATACACCCTGCCGACGCCGTCACCCTCCCACGAGCCGTCTTCTTCCTGCGTCGCCAGCAGTTGCTCGCGCATTTTCGGATAGTACTTCTTCCATTCCTTCGTCCCGGCCAGGTACATCACCTGAGAGAAATAAAGGTGTGCGTAGTAGAAGTGACCCCAGACCCCCTGCCGCGAGCTGCCGTAGCCGATCTCGCGCTTGCAGAAGCGCAGCGCCTTGAGCGCGAGCGGATTTTGATATTCGCCGGCGTTGAACCAGCACGCCACGGCCGCCGCGGTGATCGGCGGGCGCGGCTCGGTCATCCCGACGCGATAGGCGATGCCGCCGCTGGGCAACGCGGATTTTTCGAGGTATTTCATCGCCTGATCGATGACCTTCCGGGGCACTGCGATGCCCGCGTTACGCGCGGCGCGCAGGCCCTGCACCTGGGTGATCGTCACCGCGCCTTCGTCGCCTTCCATGTCGGGCGTATAAATCCAGCCACCCAGGCGGCTTTGGCTCTTGCCGGTCAGTTCAACCGCTTTGCGCAGAACCCAACGAATTCGCTCCAGACGTTCTGGGTCTTCCTCCATGCCAAGCGTTTCACCAAGCAGGAGCATGGCGTAGCCGTGGCCGAACATGGATCGCGTTTCCTCGTCGTCCCCCGCGCGACAAATCAAGCCATTTTCCTGAGACGACGAGAGCAGAAATGACACGGCTCGCCGAACGTTACGCGCGTAGGGTCCCTCGGTGGAAGTGCTGCCGGAGGCCAAGGTCGCCAGGCCCGCCAGCGAAGTCATCGCGACTGGATAGGTGCCCATCATCCCCTGATCCCGATAGGCGCCGTCCGAACCCTGCCGCGTCGCAAGATATTTCAGCGCCCGATTGATGGCCTCTTCTGTTTTCTCCGTGACCATCGGCGGCCGCTCGGCCGGAATCTGTGCGGCCAATGAGATCGGAAAAGCGCCGGCCGCAACGGCAAACACGAAGCCAGCGCTCGCCCTGATTTTTCCTCGCAACAAGATCATAATTGCTCACACTATTCCGGCCCCGCCGATGGCTTGATTTTTTGCTGATCCGCCAGCACGAAGAAGCCCTCCGGGGCGATACCAATGATACGGTCGTTGAGAACCATCACATCCATAATTCGGCGTGAAGCGTTAAGGACGGAGCCATCCGCGTCCGCCTCGGCGCCCAATCGGCCTTCCGAAAATTCATACGCCCCCACGCCAAGCAGTTCGCCGGTCGCCTTGTCAATGATTTGAAGTTTCGGCGGAACGAGAGGGTCGATTTCGGGCGCCCTGTTGCGTTGACGGCGGTCGACATCCGGCGGAAGCGCGTTCGTGATGACTGCGACGTAAGCGGGAGACGCGCGCATCATCTGGCGGCTCACGGTTGCGAGCGGGCCCAGTGATGCCCGCCACGGAAGGGCCGATTTACCGAGCGGAAATGATTCCAGCACGAACTCCGGCGGACTTTCATCGGTGCGCGTAAACATGAGCAGCCGGCCCCCGCCCAGAGCATCCTTTTTCACGGGCATGTCGAGCACCACGTCGATGGGGGGCGAGGCCAGCCCCACCATCGGCCAATCATACTCTTCTATTCTTTGACCCGACGCCGCGAGAAACAGGCAAAAGCGATCCGACCCATAAGCGACACCCGCGTAGCCCGTGGACAGTTCGTAAACGCCGCGCACCAGCCCCTCGAATTGAAGCGGCGGCCAAAGCGGCTTTCCGGTCAACACGTCCCGGCCGGCAACGGCATTGCCCTCGCTTCGCAGAATTACTTCATCCACGATCGCCACATGGGCATCAGGGTTTTCAAAATCGACCGTCTCCACGCTGACGTTGGGCGCCTCGCTGATCAGTGCGTACTCCGCACGAATCCGGCCACTGGCGCCCTCCACGACGTACACGCGGGTTGCGTCGCGATCGATCGCCACCACGCAGCCCGCGACGGCTCGCAGGGTTTGGAGCGCGGACCTCCCCCAAGAACGACGCCAGAGGGGCGAAGCGCCTTCGCGGGCGCGAATCGCCACCAGCGTCTGTGCATCGCTGGCGGCGATGACGATGTCGTTCACGGCGATCACGGACGGTTGCGGGAGCGGACCGGCGCTGAGATCCACGGCCAGCGGCGGCCAGATCGACCGGCCGGACGCCATGCCAATGGCACACACTTGCGATGGCGCGGCGAGAACGGACACGCGCCCAAAGCCGGCGGCATCGAAGGCCCGCGCCTCGCGCTGCTCGACGGACGGGGCTGCGTCATCGACCGGGCTGCGCTGATTGCTGACCCACCATTCCGGTTGGCCGGTGCCCAGCGCGTTAAGCCCCCGAATCTCGCCGCCGAGGTAGACTGGAACGACCTGACCGGCGGGATCGCAAGCGTATCGGGAATCCCAGAAGGATGCTCCATCTCGCGAACGGTCGCGATTAAAGGACGGCGACAAGACTTCCTGGGCCAATCCGAGGTGCGACGCCTCGCGCAACACGCGCGGAAGCGAGTCGTTGTCGGTCAGAGCCTGAGAGAATGAGGATCGAAGCACCCCGATGAAATCCGACACGCGTGCGTCAGGAGGAAGTTGGACGTTCTGGGCGAAGTGCGCGGGCAGCGCGTCGCCGCGGAAATCGCGCTCCAACTCGTCGATCATCCGCCGGGCTGGCGAAACATCGGCGGGCATCCCCTCGCCGGGAGACAAATAGGCGATTACCAGCCTGAGCAACGGCTCAAGCTGCGCCGCTTTTTCAGGGGCGCGCAAGAGCGCTCGCTCGAAATGAAAGATGCCCGTTTCGTTCTCGCCGGCTGCCAGTGCCGAGACGCCGAGCTGCAAATCCAATCGCCGGCCGAGGTCGGCAAACCCCAACACATCGGCAAACGTCGATAAACTTCGCGGGTTCTTTGCGGCCAGGCGTTCCAGAACTTCTTGTGCGTCCGCGCGGGCCGCATCGTCCATTTCATTCCAGATCCGCTCAAGATAGTCTCCGATCAGGACCTCGGCTCTCACGCGAAAATCCGGCCCGTCGCGCATCGGCGTGCCGCCCGCTTCGACGAGCAGGCTTATCGCTCGCTGAAAGCCGTCAAGATATCGCTCGACATCTTCCAGGTATTCACAGAGAGCAAGCCCGGCCCCAACCCGATCCGAACCGCGCGAGGCAGCGTCGGCGGCCCGTTGCAGCAAATCGCCGCGCTTGTCATCGTCGGCGCCGGAAGCTTCGCGAATGAGTGCAGTGACTCGCTGGTGAATCAACCGGGAGCGGTGCTCCTTATGGTTTGGAGCAATCGCCCTTTGCGTCGGCGTCTCCGCGGACGATTGTCTCCGATTCACTTCGGTCTCGGCTCGATCCAGAAATCCGTGAACGTCGCTCCAATGTTCTTCGAGCGTCTCCAGCCACGCCATCCGCAGGAGCGCGTCCAAATCTCCCGGGTTTGCATCGAGCCTTTCCAGGGCGAGCCTGCGGGTTTGAGCGGGGTCGGGATACCTGCTGATGCTCGCCACTCCCACGCTATAGAGGGCCCCATCCATCGCGAAGAGGTTGCCCATGGCCGCGGGCGTCTCCATCAGGTCTCCGATGGCTTCGCCCCTATCGAGGGCGAGCTTCATGAGGCCCGCGAGGGTCGGCACAAGCACCTGTTCCCCGCACACAAGTGCGCGGCCGGTCGGTTCAACGCGGGGACTGGCCCACTCGATCGTCCCATCTGCCAGTGTCACGGCCGTGATCTTCCGGCCCGCGACGATCACGCGTCGATCGTCGGCGCCGACCACGTACTTGTGCCCCGCGCGTGGCACACTCCACTTTTGAACGCCGGTTTCCACGTCGAACGCATACAGCTTGTCCGCGTCGTGGGCCGCGAGAATCACGACGTCTCCCGCGACGATCGGCGGCGAGGTCAGCCATTGATCCGGTTGGGGAACGCCGAAGCGCTCGTCGACCCACCACGGACCGCCCTGAGTTGCGCCGCGCAGACGCTCGGCCGGCTCGTAGCGGGTCACCCAGCGCAGTGAGAGATCGTGCGCGTTCATCGCCAGCAGAAGTCCCGCGCCGGTTTGAATGTACAAAGTCCCGTCGTGGAGCGTGGGCGCAAGAATCCCCTGCATCGGGAAAAAGCTGGCGCGTCCGGTTCCGATGAGGATCGATCGCACCAGCGACCCATCGGTCTCGAATACCGCCAGCGACAGGTCGCCGTTCTGTCGATAGGGAACCACCAGGCGCGAACCGACGGCGATCGGCGCCGAACAGAAATGGGCTCCGCGCAGTTCATCCGTCGGCGGGCCGCCGCGACCGCGGAACCAGACCGCTTTGCCGGTTTCGGCTTCGTAGGCACGAAGCGTATTCGCCTCCGCCAGCGTTTCATCCCCCAGGTGCCCGTTCGGTGGCACCGCGCCTTCCAGCGTCGGATACTGCTCCTCGGCGGGCGGGTCCTGCTCCAGGGTGAAAACGAGTCCCATCGCCGTGGACACCTCGCCGCTGTACTCATGATAAAGTGCGTCGGCGGTGTCACGATCGAGTCGCGGTGAGGAATCTTCCTCATTCACGATCGTCAACCCCCCGCCAAAGACCATGACGCGGTGTTCCTCGACCCGCGGATCGCGCATTTTTGGCTTGGGAAATGCCTGCCAGAGCAACTCAAACGTGGCCAGGTCTCGCGCCACGAGGCCCGACGGACACGAGACAAAAAGCCGGTTGCCGTCGCTGACCGCCTGCCAGACGGGTGGCCGACCGCGAGTGCGGGATAAATCGGTGCCCTTTTTGACGGAGATACGCTCGGAGCCGGGCAGCGAGGCTGTGCCTTCTTCATCCTCCGATAGCACCGGCTCGATCGTCGTCATTTGGCCGCGCGCGCTCGCGGGGCCGAGGCGATATTGCCAGTAGCTGACTTCGGCGGCGCCTACGCGCTGCATTCCACTGTTTGCGTCAGCGGAAAAGCGCTCCAGCCCTTCGATGCGTTCGGCGAAATCAGTCGGGACGTCGGGGAGTTTATCGAGAGCGAATGCGCGAAGCTTCGCCAGCGCCTCCGCGGCACTGCCGGGCTGACCCGCGATGACGTACCCAGCGGCGCGCTTTTCGTAGATCGCCCAGTCGGTCGTGTGCCGATGCGGCAGGGCCTCAAGGCTCGCCAGGAGTTCCAGCGCCTCCCGGGCTTCGCCACGATCGATCAGCCATGCCGCGAGCAGATCGATCGCATCGGGACCGACCGTCGTCATCGGAAATCTGCGGGCGATGAGACGGAGCGATTCGAGGTCATGATTTTCCTCCGCCGTCTTCAGCAGCCTTGCGGCTTCGGCGTCGTGGAGAATTCGATAGGTGGCCAGTCCGTCGGACGGCCATTCGGCGAGCTGCTGCTGGGCGAGACGAAACGCAGAATAATAGTGTTCGCTATCCAGTGTGACGGTTCGGTCGCCGTGCTGCTCCATGACCCGATTGAGGGTGTCGACCGCGAGCTTCCAATCTTCCTGTGCGGCGGCGTCGCGAGCCCGTTTGAGCCAGGCGACCGCGTCTTCGTCGTTGGGCAGTTGAAGGCCCCAACGGTGGGTGGAAGGCGCGCCGACCACGGGCACGCCGCCGACCTGGACCTGAACTTTGATCTGCGCGTGAACCCAAGCCCCGCCAAAAATGGCGAAACCGATCGAAAGACGTGGTATCAGGCGGGGCAGAAAATTCCATCGCCAAAAACCGAAGCCTGAATAACGGCGCATGGCCATCCGTGAACATGCCCTCGACAACCGGAAGGGCATCCTACTGGAGTTTCCGGGAGAATCCAAGTTGCAACCCTTTGGCTCGGCATCGCTTAGGAAGCGAGTCGCGTCCATCTCCTCATTCCAACGGACGCACAAATGCCGTCTTTCAGTTATATGTACGTGTCGGCTTTGATTCCGATGCGTAACATGCGAATCCTCTACGATTCTACCTTTGTCGCGCCAACGCATGGCGATGGCTCATGAGGCCTGCGAAGTGATGAATCATTTGCCGCAAGATTCCAACCTTGGGCCTCAACAGCGAGCGGCCAATCGCGGCCGCTTCGCGGACTTCCTCTCCACGGTTCGATTCCTTTTTCCAATCGAATCGCCCGAAACACGCCTCGGCCGGCCGGCCACCGAGCGACTCGTGCCGTATGTCGTTCCGGTCGGTTTGCTCGTCGGACTGCTTTGGGTCGCGGTGTTTCGTTTGAGTTGGTGGCTCTACGGTGAAACCGGAAGCATAAGGGTGATTCCGAGCCTGATGGTGGTTCTGGTCGAGTGTCTTTTGACCGGACCATTTCTCGCCCTGGGATTGGCGAGAACCGTTCATGTTCTCACGAGCGACCGCCCCGAGCTTGCGACCGACGATCGGCTCGCCCCGCTCTCCGCCGTCGGCACACTCGTGCTTTGTTTAACAATCCTTTGCGAATACGCCTTGATTCTCAGCATTCCGCATCGCGAAGGCTGGTGGCCTTCGCCAGACGACTGGCGCAGCGACTTCAACTTTCTCTATCCGCGACCGATCTATCGGCCGCTGCTGCTCGCTCCGCTGTGGGGCCGCTGGGGCATGCTCCTCGCGGCGACCATCGGGCAAACGGCTCGCAACGCCGACCAGACCACGATCGCGCTCAATCATGCGATGACCCCGGGGCGACTGCTGCGACACGCCTTTCTGCCCGTCGTGCTGACCGCCATCTATTGCAGCCGGTCCCGAAACTACTTGACCGGGGTGCTGATCGGCATTCTCGTATTCGCGGTCACGTATATCGTGACCGTCGCCATTGCCCGCCGGGCCAGGGGGCAATCGCGACAATCGCTGTTCGCAGCCGCACAGATCGCACAACTGGCCTTTTTGGCGATCTACCGTGCCTGCTGGCGTCTGATTGATGCATGAATGGAAACCTGGTTGATTCTGCGACCCTCGTAGCTCGATCCGCGGTCGAGACGCCGGGTCCGAGTGCGGATCAACCATCCGACGCGTTGTTGCCGGCCGCGCCAACGGACTCTGATCGACCGGAAAACGACGCAGATTCTGTCGCGCTTTCTCATCGATTGCTGCCCGCGCCGCTTCTGCCCCTCGCACTGGGCTTGATTGCCGGAATCGTGGTGGACTATTACCTGCAAGTGCCGATGCTGCTCAGCGTTCTGGCCGCGGCCTTCGGATGCGCGGTTGCATTTGTGACTCGCAACAGACCGTTGAACGAATTTCCTATCACGAAATCATTGACGTCGCGATATCCAACTGCGCGCAAGTGGGCGCCCCTGCTTCTCATCGCAGGTGGACTCGGCATGTTGAGACACGGCGTCTCCGACCGAACGTTCTCCTCCGACGATGTTGCCAGATTTGCTTCCGATGATGCGTTCATCACTACCCTCGTTGGCGTCGTGGACACCCCGCCCCGCGTTATCGAACCGCGCGTGGACATTCCGACTGCTTATGAGCGTCCCGCTCGCACGCGCTTTGTTCTGCAAGTCGAAGGCATTCAGAGCGATGCCGCCCAGTTCAAAGCGAATGGCAAGGTCATGGTCACCATTCGGGAACCGCTCGCGACGCTGCGCGAACAGGACCGGATTCGAATCACCGGATGGCTGTATCGAATCGCCGGGCCGCAGAACCCCGGCGCCTACGACTGGGCACGGCATCATCGGCGCGACGGCATTTTCGCGGGGATTTCCACCGATCACGCCGCGGCCGTCACAGTCGTCGAGACTGAAAAAGGCTCGGTCATCGCCCGCATGATCGCCGCAGCGCGACGCAGACTGTCGCGCTATCTAACCGAGGCGGCATTTCCGGAAGACGAAGAAAGCGCCGGAATCGTGTCCGCCATGGTCCTGGGACGGCGCAGCGATGTTTCGCGCGCGATGAATGAATCGTTCGTCCGGACGGGGAACGTTCACTTTCTTGCCGCCAGCGGAATGAATGTCGCATGGCTAGCACTCGTGGGATGGGTGTTTGCTTATCTGTGCGGACTCAATTATCGAGCGACCGCCGTACTCGTCGCGGGGCTTATCATTGCGTTTGTTCTGGTCGCCGAGCCGCAGCCTTCGATTCTGCGCGCGGGTGTCGTTGGATTGCTGACGTGCCTCACGATTTACGGCCGCGGATTTACAAGCCACGTCAATTCGCTGGCGGCAGCCGCTATTTTGCTGCTCATGATTGATCCGGGCGACTGCTTTCGACCGGGGTTTCAACTCACCTTCGTAGCGACGATCGGCCTGCTGCACTTTTTTCCGATCGTTTCAAATGGGATCTCGCGATTTCTCCAGCGCTCGTTGCGCAGCCCGCGCATCGGCGAATTGTTTCGCGTCAATGCCCATGGCTTTCGTGAACAGGGTTCGGCACTGGCATCCGGTATTTCCATGGCTGCAACTTCGATGCCATCGACCAGCCGCGCGGCCGAGGGACTTTATCGCGCAGCCAATCTGGCGGCACTCGCGCTGGCGCTGGCGGTTTCCGAATGGATCATCACTACGCCGCTGGCTCTGTATCATTTCAATAATCTGACGCCATGGGGCGCTTTGGGAACGTTTCTCACTGCGCCGTTCGCGATGCTCTGCGCATCAATCGGCTTCGTCACGGTGCTTGCCGGCCTGATCCTTCCGACCTCCGGCCTGCTGCTCGGCCCCCTGCTTATGTGGGCGACGGCAGTCATGATCGGCGTCGTCGAAATACTGGCTCGCTTGCCGGGAACGCTTCTCGACGGCAGATCACCGCCGCTGGTATGGGTGATTTGTGCTTATCTCTTGATGGGACTTTGGGCCTATGGCCGTCCGCACTGGCGCGAACGCTATCGTCGGGCTTTCAGAATTGCGCTGCTCCTCCTGATAGTCGTCTGGAGGTTTTGGCCGCTTGTCCGGCATTGGCCCGACGGCAATCTGCGGGTATGGATGCTCGCCGTGGGCGACGGTACGGCCACGGTGGTGGAGCTTCCGAACGGAAAAACGCTTCTCTACGACTTCGGCACAAGCTCCGCGTTCGACGCTTCGACCGTGGCGGCCGATCTATTCAGAGTGCGGGGCATTCGGGCAATCGATGCCGCATTCGTGTCGCACCCAAATTTTGATCATTACTGCTCGATTCCGGCCGTCGCCCGCAAGTTCACCATCGGCCGGGTCATCATCAACGACCAGTTCGAGCCGCTGGCGGCGGAGAATCCTGCGGCGCTCGGATTTCTGGCGTCGATGCGCGAGATGGACGTGCCCGTGGAAATCGTTGACGGCCCCGCACAATTTGATTATTGCGAAGGCGTCACGATTAAGTCGATCTGGCCCCCGCCGCATTCACAGGGGCCGGCGCCAACGGAAAACGACGGCTCCATCGTGCTGCGAATCGAATACCAGAATCGCTCGATCCTTCTCACCGGCGACGTCGCCGAGTGGTCGCTCGGGGCGCTGGCGCAGGCTGGCGATCCGTCGCGAACCGTTCCGCTGAAGGCCGACGCCCTCGCCCTGCCACACCACGGCAGCGTCATCGCCAACACGCGAACTTTCATCTCAGCGGTCGATCCTGCGATCGCCGTGCGCTCCG
>DATMEE010000223.1:0-5416 GCA_035557035.1 Phycisphaerae bacterium | reverse complement strand
GCACTGCCCCAGGCGCAGGCCGCCGGGCCGATCTCCATGACGCTGCGGGAGATCGTCATCAACGTGGATGCACAGGGCGGGATAATTGTTTCGGGTCGAACCGTAACGCCGGAACAACTGCTGGCTCGGATTGCGGAGGCGGTGAAGCTCAACCCCGAACAGAAAGTCACCGTGCGCGGGGACCGCAGTGCCGCTTACGCCGCCGTCGTGCGCGCGCTGGACGTGTGCAAGGCCGCCGGCATTCAGGAACCCTATCTTGACACCGTGCTGGCCGCGCCGGGCGGAGCGGGACCGTAAGTGCCTGCAGGGAGTTCACGAATGAGGCGGGCGCCTCGAAATGTGCTTGTGGGATTGGCGCTGGTCGGGTCGATCGGCGCCGGGGCCCTTGCCTGGCGACTGGCGCCCCGCACGAAAGTGATCTGGACCGATGCCGGAGGCATCAGCGTCGCGCAGGAGGAATCCGTTATCCGCGACGTCCTCTGGGAGCCGGCCCAGTCGCCGTTGATTGGTTTGAACACTGAATCCGACGACTATGAGCCGGAGATCAGTGCCGATGGTCTGACGCTTTTTCTGGTTCGCGGCCGCGCCGGTGAAAACGCCGACCTCTATGTTTGCCGCAGCGAAGGATCTTGCTGGTCTGAGCCTGCAGCCGTCGCCGCGCTGAACTCTGAGGCCGATGAGCTTGGCCCCGAGCTTTCTCTCGATGGGCGGCTTCTCTATTTTTACAGCAACCGCGAAGGAGGCATGGGGGGCTATGACCTCTGGCTGAGCCGGCGCAGCGAAAGCGACTGGCGCGATCCGGTCAACCTCGGCCCCACGGTGAACTCGCCGTTTGATGATTACGGTCCGGCGCTCACGCCCGACGCCAATACGCTCTACTTTGCGTCCAATCGACCCCGCGACGGCGAGGCCCGGCCGGCCGACCACGATGCCTGGGTCGCGACACTGCGAGAAGATCGACGGGAGCGAGATTTCGACTTGTACGCCGCTGAACTGACCGATGCCGGTCCGGAACCGGCGGCGGGGCTGCGCGAACTGAATACGGAATTCGACGAGGGTACGCCGGCCGTCAGCCCGTACGGCGATTTCCTCTATTTTGCCTCGAATCGGCCCGGTGGCGCGGGCGCGTTCGACCTTTACCGCTCGCGCCGCGTTCGGACCAGCCAAGAAGCGCCGGTCGGCCTCGGCGGAACGGTGAACACCTCCGCGAATGAGCTTGACCCGGAGCTGGGCTTGGGCGGGTACGGCCTGCACTTCAGCTCGGATCGCGTGCGGCGCACAGATTTGTCAGAGTCGCCGACTCAGACCGATACCGAGAAGCAAGCGAGCGTGCCGGTCAAGCGACAGGACTACGACATCTACTATTCCGCCTCGCGTGAGGTCTTTCGCGAGGTTCGTTCGGAGCGGGCGTCGATCGATTGGCTCGGTTTGTGGCGGGCGATCGGTCCAAATCTGCTGTTGGCGCTTCTCGCACTGTTGCTGCTCATATTGATGTTGGTGCTGATGCGCGACGCGCGGCGCCGGCAGCTCAGTCTGCTCGCGCGATGCCTGCTTGCCTCGCTGATGGCGCACCTCTTGCTCATGCTCGTATTCAACGCTTGGCAGGTCGGCTCGGCCGTCGCAGGCGCTCTCGATGGACGCGGATCGGTTCGAGTTGCACTGGTGACCAGCGCGGTGGGGGGCCAAATCACCTCGCAGATTCGCGGAGACCTGACGCAAATCGCTGTTCCCATCATGGGGGCGCCCGCCTCGAATGTGCGCTCCGAACACGCCTCACTCGTGCCCGTGGAGCCGCTCGCGCCGGTGATCGTTCGCCAGGCAACGGCTGATCTGCAATTGGACGCGCCTGCGGAATCGCTCATGAAGACGCATGAGCCGCAACTGGACGTGGGAAGCGCAGCGCCGCAGAGACCCGCGACGCCCTCGATCGTCGAGCCGGCCGTCACGGAGCGCGAGAACGTTGCAATCGACCTGAGCATCCCCGCACCTTCAGAGACGACTCCGCACGAAGAAGCCCCGCTTCAATTGCCCGTCCAGCGGCACATTTCCGCCACCGAGCCGGCAGCCGCGGCGGCGCTGACGCCTGCGTTGAATTCAGAGCGAATCGAAATATCGGCCGGGTCCGCTTCTCCGATTCAGTCGGCGGGTGCAGCCGGCCGTTCGCTTCGGATAGGTGGGACGGTGGAAGACTCCCGTCCTGTCGCATCGGGGGCCTCGCCACAACTCGGCGAGATCGGGGCCGTGGTCGCAACGGTATCGTTTGCAAAAGCTGATTTCGAACTGCCGCGGGGCGAGCCGGGCGCCCTGCAAGCGGAGGGGGAACCGACTGGCGAAGTCGCGCCGCGTGCCATCGAATCCCTGCCGGGCGGGGCAGTCGTTTCCGTGGGAGTCTTCGCTTCAAGTGCTCTCGCCGCACCGGCAATCTATAAGGGGTTGCCGTCATCAACGTCTGGTGCTTCTTCCTTGCCGACTTCGAATTCCTCCGCGTGGGGCGGGGGGGCCGTCAGCGATGCCGCAACGACGGCATTTACTCAGTTATCCGGGCCGGCCACAGCCGCAGTATCTGATATCCCGAGAAGTTCCACTTCGACCCTCGACCTCGACCTCGGCTTGCCGCCTGAGCAACTCGGTCCCAGGAACGGCTCGGCGGAAGCCGCGCCGTCGATGCCCGGCAGCCGCCCGGGACCGGCGATTCGCGCGGCCATGGGCGAACCCTTCGCTTACGGGGGCGGATCGGCGCCGGTGTCGTCGATCCAGGTTGCGCCCGCGCCTGTTGCGGAAGGGTCGGCGGCGGGCGGAACGACCGTGAAGCACGGCCTCCTCGACGCCGCACCGCGTGCGATGTCGGGCGCTGAAATCGCACCGGAACCCTCAAAACTCGAAAGCTCCGCGGAGCTGCCCACTTTTGAAATTTCGCTGCCCTCCGAGGGCGACGGTCTGCTCCCGCCCGAAATCATCGGCGTCATTCGCGGCAGCACGACCGACCTCTCCACCGGCGATGCCATTTCAGGGGCACTCATTCGCCTGGTCCTTCCCGACGATCAGTCAGTTGAAGTGGCCGCTGACGCCAATGGTGAATACACGCTCTACGTGCCGCCGACGCCGGACTTTTTCGCCCTGACCGCGTCGCACGGGCGATATGTTCCCAAGAGTGCCAATATCGAGACGGCCTTGCTCTCGGCCGAGCCGATGCGCGTCGATTTTCAATTGGAACGCCGGTCCGACGAAGTCATCGCCCTGGAGGCCAAGCCCGACGTGCATCACCTGGGCAACGATCTTTTCGAGGGCCAGATCAACAGCCAGTTCCAGCGTGATGCCGAGGGGCAGACATTCCTCATTGAGTTCGCCGTGACGGCCGACCAGCTTGCGGCCGAATACGGGCGGGCGGAAGTCATTCTGATGGCACGCGGCGTTCAGTGTTCGCACCCTCTACGCATCAATGGCCGCATGATTTCGCAGCGGCTCGACTCGTCGCCAGAGGACGGGAGCTTCGGCGAGTTCGTCGCGGAGTTCGATCCGGCGTGGCTGCTGGAGGGCGAGAACACCTTCAAGATTCGGGCCCAATCCTGCCGCGGCGATCTGGATGACTTTGAGTTCGTCAACGTGCAGATTCGGCTCACGCCGTGAAACCACGTTTCGATTTCTTCTCAGAACCCTGCACGTCGCAGATCCGCCGCGGCGGGCAAGTGCACGGGTCCTTCGCGAATGAGAAGGGCCACCCTCCCCGCCGCGGGCGGATCTTCGACTTGCGGAGGGGGTTCTGATGCCGCACACCCGTACCCAGGTTCTTCTCCTCACCTTGCCGATTCATCCAATTCCGATCTAATGCTGGAGCGCCGGAAATGAAGTCCCGCGTTCGGAAATGCAAGCTTCGGCACAAGCGCAATCAGTGTTAATGCAGGGCTTGTGGCACAGGCTATTAGCCTGTGCCACACACGCGCCCGGCAGAAAAGGCGGTCGCGATGATTCGGCGGATTGAAGAAGACACCACCCAGAAAAATGTGCTTGGCGGCGAGATCGAGACCTGCTGCCTCTCGCCGCGCACCGGCTTCTATCGCACCGGCTGCTGCGACACGGGGCCGGACGACATGGGCGCGCACGTGGTCTGCGCGGTGATGACCGCCGAGTTTCTGGCGTTCAGCAAACAGGCCGGCAACGACCTCTCCACCCCCAACCCCGACCACGGCTTCCCCGGCCTGAAGCCCGGCGACCGCTGGTGCATCTGCGCGCTGCGGTGGCGGGAGGCGTACCTGGCCGGCAAGGCGCCGCAGGTGGCGCTGGCGGCGACGAACGAAGCGGCGCTGAAATTCGTGACGCTGATGGAATTGCAGACGCATGCGTCCGAGCACGGTTGAAACTCCGGACGACGAAACGGATCAGAGTCCCGAGCGCCAGCGACGGGGTTTCGCGAAACCAACCTCTCGTCCGAACGAGGTTGCCCGAACAGAGTAATTGGCGATGTGGCGGAATATTCCAAGCCGAAGCGTCAGCGAGGGAGTCCGTCATAAAAAGCAGCGTTAGCGACCTTCTTTTCACTGATCGACGGAATTTTCAAATTCTCTGAGCGCGATATGCAGATTTCGTATGGCGGGAATTAAGCGACGGCGAATTGCAGGGATATTCAGCTTTCCATTCTCAAGTTTTTGGGTGATCGTCTTCAATTTGTCCAGAACATCACTATCGTAAAGCACCGCCTCGACATACTCTCTTCCTGTTGGCAGCATTCCATTGTGTGTTGCAATTGCGATATTGTGAACACATCTAAAGTGTTCTTGCAGCTTTCCACTGGTTTGGCGGCCGCGTCTTGAAACGACGTGCGTTTGTTGGCGCGGAAACTCAGTCTCGACACAAGCTTTGTGTTCAGCAGCAGTAAAATACCTCGCCGATTTTTCCTTTACCTCCGCCACGATTCTTCGAATCTTGTCGGCATGAAGCCACCCTTTATACTCCTCTTCCATGTTTAATCACTCCTCACGCCATTCTCATTTCGACAATCCTCTTCTGATCTCATCCAACCGTTTAGAGGCTTCGTCCCTCTGATCGGAAGCAAAACTATCGTGGTATTTACCATCGCCCGCGACGATGAGACTTGATGATTTGCTCACACGGCTGTAATAGGAGTGGATTCCTAAAGGAAGATCGCAGATTCGTTCCAGTGCTTCTGCATCCTGTTCCATGTTCGCTTTGTGTTCAAACCACTCGGATCGCTCCCGGATCAAGTCATCTTGATACCAAACAGTGGTATACTTACCCGCCTTGAAAGCCGCGTCCTTTTCTTCTTGACTCATATCGCGCTCATAAAACTGAACCTGAATCTCTAGCTGTCTCCGGTCACTAACTGCTTGTATGTCACGGCTTTGTCGCACACGGCTGCAATGAGAAGTCGGTCGAAGAGGGCGGCCTCGGTCCAGCGGCG
>DATMEE010000222.1:0-9606 GCA_035557035.1 Phycisphaerae bacterium | reverse complement strand
GGTTCTTGCAATTGACCTTGAAGTCCTGCTCCGGCCCGCCGAACTGGGAGGACTGGGCCAATGCAGCGGCAAGTGAACCAAAGCTTGATATCGCCAGAATCGCAAGAACGGAGACACGTTGAACAGCCAACATTTTTCTTTCCTCCGATTTCATGGGTCTTCACGGCGTACGAAGACGCTCATGTACAACCCGCCGCTACAAATTTCATCCCAGGTCGACCGCCACGACTTTTTTCAGGTCGCGGATGTACAGCGTCTTGCCGACGAGCGTCGGAACCGTCCACGCCTGCTTCTCCAGCAACTGCGCCTTGCTGATGATGTCGATCTTCTTCGGCGAGACCTTCGTCAAATACAGCCGGCCGTCCTCATCCAGAATGATCAGCTTGTCGTCCGCATAGACGCTGTTGGCCTTGGTGATGCCGCGCTTCTTCCAGCCAAACTTACCCGTCTTTACGTTCACGGCGGCGAAAAAGGCGGGGCCGAAATCGCCGCTGGAGGCATAAATGTAATCGCCGATGCGGATCGCGTTGCCGTGATGAATCTTCAGCTTCTTGTTGAAGAACAGCTCCTCGGTTTTGTATTTGCCGTCGGCCTTCGACACCTGGACGGCGCGGCTGCCCACGCCGTAGGCCGAGGAGAAAAAGAAGATGCCGTCGTCGCCGGCCACCGGGGTGCTGATGTTCGCCCCGCCGGCGTGCTCGTGCGACCATTTCGACTCGCCCGTTTCAGGATCGAGGCCGTGAATGGCCTTGTCGCCGAAGATGATCAGGTGCTCTTCGCCGTCGACTTTGTGAATGAATGGCGAGGCGTAGGTGGGCCCGAAGCTCTGGTTCTTCCAGGCCAGCGAGCCATCGGCCTGATTGATGGCGACAACGGCATGACCCTCGCCGCCAATAGGGAGAATGATCTTGTCCTTGTACGGGAATGGGCTGGCGCCGTAGCCGCGTTCGAGAAGCGTCGCGCCGTGATCCTTGCGAAGATCGACCGCCCATATCTTTTTGCCGGTGGCGGTATCGAGGCAGGTGAGCATCGCGGTGGCGCCGACGGTGTAGAGGCGATCGCCGAGAATCAAAGGCGTGGAGCGCGGGCCGTAGCCGAAATCGTGCAACATGCCCTTCTCGAACGGCGCGGGATCGCGATATTCCCACACCGTCGTGCCGTCGGCGGGGTTCAGTGCCACGACAACGTCGTCATGAACGTCTTTTTCCGCGTCCTCGACGTGATACGTCGTATACAACCGCTTCCCGTCGGAAACGATGCACGCGTATCCGTCGCCCAGGTCGCGCGACCAGAGCACCTTCGGCCCGGACTCCGGCCATTTGTCGGCGAGGTCCGCCGATTGAATCTTGAAGTCGCGGCCGGGGCCGCCCCACTGCTGCCACTGGGCGGCAGCGCGATTCGCGGCAAGGAACGAAACAGCCAGCGCCACCTGCAGGGCCAGACTTTTACGCATCGCAGATTTCCTCATTTCAATGACTTTTCATGACGGGCGGTCGATCAACCGCGAACCGCCCTATTCGTCCGAATTCGCGTCGGCGGAGGCGTCATCCTCCATGTCCTCGTCCGTGTCTTCGCTGGCGTCCTCGGCTTCTTCCTTCTTCTTGAGCTCCGCGGCCTTGCGGTCGTTTTCCTTCTTCTCAGTGGCGCGGTCGTCCATGGAGCGGACGCTGACATGGCTGTTGGAGTGCATCGCGATGCTCATGCCCGCGGCCGGATTGGTGGGCGCCGGATCCTCGGCCGGCTTGTCCCCCGCGGCGGCGTCGGGTTTCTCCTCCGGGGCCTTGATCACAAAGGTCATGTCGAGAACTTCCTGCACGATCATTCCGCGATCGAGATCGAAAACGTAGCTGCCCTTCTGATAGCCCTTCTCAACCTTGAACGGCGTCGCTTCGGAGGCGCCCTTGCGGGCCTCGGCCGTGGTCGCGGTGCCCGTGAATGTCACAAACGCGGCATTGTTGCCATTGTGCTTTCCAAGCTTCCCCAACTGACAGATGCAGTCGAACTTCACGACGACGCCGGCCTGCGGCAGGTCCTGCTCGCCCTTGTACTGCCAGGTGTCGCCGGGCTTTACCGCGGTCGTCGGCAATTTCCGGATGTACATTTCATCCCACATGTCGGCCAGGGTTTCCTTGTTGAAGCCCTGCTTGAAACCCATCGCAAAGGGATTGCCGCCGGCGGCCGACTCGACCTTCTTGACGATCTCGTCCACGCCCGTCACGTCGACGACCTTGTGATCGCGGTCGAGCTTGAAGCGAATGGATTGTCCGATCATGGGGTCGAACATCTGCTTCAAATAGGGCGCGTCCTCGACGCTGGGAATGTCGGAGTCGTAGGCGAGATCGCCCATCATCGCCGACTTCAGCGAGAGCATCATGCGGTCGAAGGCGAAGGACAGCTCGACGCCATCGACGGTGCTTGATTCAATCTTTTGAATCTGGCCGGCGATCTTCTTGATGTCCATCTTCATGCCGCCCATCGGCCCCTTCATGTCGTTTTCAATGTCGATACGGGACTCGACATAGCAGGTCTCACCTGCCTTGAACTTGGGCTTGAGCGAAACGGCGTCTTCGGCCGACGCGGTGCGGGAATTGGCGGCAGCCGCGAATGCGAGCGCGGTGATGACGGCTGAGAACTGCAATTTACCAAACATGCGGGGTCTCCTGAGACGCGTGTGAAAACATTTGCCAAACCCACAGCATACCGCGATACCGTCGGCCTGACCACGCGTTGGAACTCTTGTGGATGCCGCGTGTTAGAACGGGACGCAATTTCCCAAGACAGTGCGTTGTTGATTCCGTTGTGCCGGAGAATTCAATTCGATAAACGAACCCGCGCCGCGGGTCTCACGGAACCGACGCCGTTGGGCGATTCCCGACGGTGATCCAGCCGAGGCTCGCGGGGCGAGGTCCCTTATCATCTGTGGACCCCGCGGTTTGTGAGACGGCGCAGCTCGCGGGACGATACAAAGGCAAGAGACTCTGCGGCCAGACGCGATCTGAGGAATGAGATGGTTTTCGCGAAAATACGATTGCTGAAGATTGCATTCGGCGTGATCGCACTGGCTTTGGCCACGATCGTGGCGAAGGACCAATTCTCCGTGTTCAAGATTCGCGAGATGCAATCGCGGATTGACGCCCTGACCGTGGAGCGCGCTCAGTTGCTGGATTACGCCGAACGGATCAAGGCGTCGCGGCGGGTCGCCCAGGTGACGGTCGCCGAGCAGGACCCGGACGCGGAAGGCGGCCCGGTCACGGTGCTCCACTGGCAGCAGATCGGGGCCAACGGGCTTCTGGGCCCGGTGGAAGTCGTGCCGTTGCGCGGGACACAGGTTTACTTCGAGGCGATGGTCGCCAAGTTCGAATACGACTTCATCGGGAAGCAGCAGCCGGGCAAGAGCACGAACCTCGCCGTTTTCCGACGCGCCTTCGGGGACGGGCAGTCGCCTGCGTCCGGCCACCCGCTCGATCAGACCGCGCCGGTTCTCAAGAATGAGTCACCCGATGCCCGACAGGCCGAGACCGCCATCTGGAATCGCTTCTGGGACATGATGGAAAATCCGACGTTGGCCAAGGAACTCGGCATTCGCGTGGTGCAGTGCGAGGCGCCCTCAGTACGGGTGAGCGAGGGCGAGTTGTGGGAAGTGACGCTCGAGGCGGCGGGCGGATTGAATTTGCGAAAGATCGGCGAGCGCGGCGTGTTGAAGCAAACGACGACGCAGCCGGAAAATAACTAATCTGGATCGGATGAATCAGGTTCGCCGGAGCCGCCAGCTTGCAATCCGCCGATCGCCGTGCCTGATGCCGACCTCATGCACGTCAGCAAGCTCAGCGGCGAATTCCGTCCCACTCAGGGCCCGATCTGGATCGGCTGATTCAAGCCGAAGCGCGCCACCGCGTCAGGATAGACGTTCCCCGGCTCCAAGGTCGAGCCCAGCGGCAGCCACAGATGGGGATTGGACGCGTCGAGATCGCCTAGCGTTTCGACGTGACCATCGTAAAAGGCGGCGTTCAGGCGATAGCTATTCGCCGCCCCGCCGGTCGTCGGCACGCCCGTGGAATGTCGAAATGCATAGGCGCGTGGATCGATACCGGCCGAAGCGCTGGAATTACCCGGGGCCAGCGACCGATCCCATGATTTGGTTCTGGCATTTGCGTTGGGGCCCTGAAAAGGCGCGGCATCGCAAAAAGCGCCGCCCCACGGCGCATCACTGGAAATGTCATAATCGGGAACGGTATCGAGAT
Source organism: Phycisphaerae bacterium (assembly GCA_035557035.1). Taxonomy (GTDB): domain Bacteria; phylum Planctomycetota; class Phycisphaerae; order UBA1845; family UTPLA1; genus JADJRI01. The sequence continues at coordinate 5,365 of DATMEE010000222.1, read as the reverse complement.
CGGCGTACCGGGCGCCGTCGGCGCAGAATATCTTGCGCGAGGTCGAACCGATCCGGTTGATTGAAGGCCGCCAATTCAGCGGGAGCTTGATTTCAAAGCCATTGTTGTAGTGACTCAGCCCGGGACCATCGTTGGGATAGCCGGCCTCGGTTCCGCTGTCCGCGCGAATCCAGAGTTGATACCGGCTGGTGTTGTAACTCACCATCGGCCCGGCGCCGGCGTCGAAACCCCCGAAAAAAGTGGAGATGAACTTGTTCGACGGACACAAAAACTGGCCTTCGCCGCGGACCCTGTTAAACCGCTTCTTGACGTAATCGACGTTGTTTATGCTGGGAAGCTCGAAGCCCAGGCCCCACATCTCGGCCAAAGGCCCCATGAAGTCGTAGCGCTGAACCGCCGGACCCCATTGAAGCGTCGTGTTCGCAAGATATCCGCCCGAACCCGCGGGCGAGCCGACGATCCAGTCGTCATTGTCCGTCCCGTATTCCGTGGCGCCTCGGGCCAGCTCGCGCAGATTCGCCATGCACTTGACCCGCTGTCCGACTCTTCGCGCGCTGGAGAGCGAGGGAAGCAGCAGCGAGAGGAGCAGCGCGATGATGGAAATCACCACGAGCAATTCGATCAACGTGAAACCGCCGCGCTCTCTTCGTCGGGCCTCGCGCGTTTTCATGGCTCTTCCTTTCATGGATTCGAACTCGGACAGGCGATGCTTAATCGCCCATCATTTCTTCTCCGCTCGATTCCTCGCCGCCGTTCGCCCGATCGATGTCCTTCGGCGTCGGCCGCTTGTTGTGGCCCACCACCCGGCGGCCGCAATCCGGACAGATCGTTTCCTCGGTCGACGTGGGCTCAATGCGCCATTTCAGCACGACATACGTCGGCGTCTCTTTGATGTACCACCGGCCGTCGGCGTCCTTACCCCAGAAACAACGCTCGGCCTGATAACCCGTCATTCTACCGGCCGGCGTCTCGATCGGCTCGATGTCGCCCATCTTGATGGTGTAATCGAAGGGCTCGCCGGACTCGACGTCGACAAAAGGCCGTTGGAGCGCGAGCGTCGCCGGGTCGTCCCCATACACCTGAAAGTACGCGATGATACCCGCCGCAATCAGCAAAACGACGGCCACCGATAACTTTATCGACTTCGCTTTTTTTCCGGAGTCGTCCTGCGACAACGCTTATTCTCCGCGATGGCGATGCTGTAAGCTGAATCCCTTGATGAGTATCGCGCGGACGAGCGTACCGGGCAAGCGCTCAACGAAACCAGCGATCGCACGAACGGCGCAAATTCGCCGGTAACAGGAAGGGAATTATACCGTCCCGTTCCGCAGGGTACGATAGTGGAAGCGATTGAAAATCGGTGAAAAGTCAGTGCGATTCCGGTGTTGAGCCGAGGCGGATACTCACAGGGCTGGGAGATGATGACGCCCGGCTACGCGACTACCGCGCGGCGCGGTATTGGGTCATCTGCCGAAGCACCGGCGAAAGGGAGAAATTCCGTCCCGGGCAGGCCGTCTTTTGCGTAACGCCGCCGTGGGTCTTGATTTGCGATTGCGACACGCTGCACCGGTGTGAAAGGAACGAGAGCAGACGAGCCAGCGAAGCCACCTGCTTCTGAGTCGGTCGCGAGGAATCCAAATCGCCGATCAGACAGACGCCGACCCCATGATCGTTGTATTCGTTGCCGGGGGTCTTGCAGTGCGCCCCGTGCATCTGCTTGCGCCATCGATTTCCGACGTAGATCTCGCCATCGCCATACGCCACGCCGTTGCCGATGACGAAGTGGTATCCCAGCTCATCCCACCCGCGGCCGCGCATGTGCCAATCCCGCATTTTTTCCGGCGTATCGCGATTGTTCGCGGAATGATGAATAACGATGTATTTCCATCGCCGGGAGATTCCGGACGGCGGAATCCATGCGGCCTCGCCGGTGACCACGGGCCGGGGCTTTTTCGGCTGAATTTTCGGAACCTGAAGCGGTTTGATCGGGCCCGGCCGCCCGCCGGTGTAGGGTGAAATCTGGGCGATGGACGTCTCGGGTTCGCGGGTGCAGCCCGCCCCCGCAACCATCAGACCGACGATGAATATGGAAAGCTTCTTTCCCGCACGGATCGACACGTCGCGAGCTCCTTCACGCCTTGAGCTAACGGATGAGGGACGAGACCGCCGCCACACAGGGTAACATCGGAAGCCCGCCCACGGCAAGTGAATACTTTCCAAGACTCAACGGTCCGCTACCCAATCCCTTAAATACGTTCGACTGTCCGCCTGCCCGGCCGCCTCAGCATACACCTGAAGTGCCGCGGGGAAGTCGCCGCCCGCCGCATCGAGGACGGCGGCGAAGTCTTCGAGGCCCGCCTGATATCGGACGCCTGCAAGGACGACGGCGTTGTCCAATTCAAGGTCCTTCAATGAAGCCCATCGCTGTGGCTCGTGCAATCGCGTCTCGAACTCTGCTTCGTACCGCGCGAGCGACGCATCGAAGACCGACTGGCGGCCCGCGATGATTGTCGCACGATCGTCGCCCGCCGCGGCGCTGTCCGCGTAGTACGCATGGGCGTCGTCGTAAAGTTGCACCACGAACGCATCAACGACGGCGGCGTCCTCAAAGCGATTCGCGGCCTGCAGCGTAATGTCGTCGTCATCCCCGCGGGTGGTTTCGAAGAATCGAAGCGCCGCACTTCGGCCAACGAAGGTCGCCATGGCCTCGTTGAAATCGGTGTCCGACGGCTTGTAAATGGTCGTATGGGTCATTTCGTGAAGAATCAGCTCGGCCAAATCGATCTCGTCGCGGCTAAGGTTCGACTGCCGAACCGGATCGGGAAAAAGGCCCAGCGTCGAGAATCCGTCCGCCGTTCCAAAAAGCACGTCGTACCCCTGGTCCCGCAAACTCGCGGCCTCGCGCTCGGCGCGGCCGCGGTCGAAAAATCCCTTGTATTGCACCTCGCCAATAAACGGAAATGACCACGAATACGCCACGAGTCGATCCTTTTCGGCGGCCGTCAATACATACGCCGCCGGGACCGAACCGTTCGGATCGAAATGGGTGTAGGCGTCGGTTTCCTTCAGGCCGATGGATTCGATTCCAAAACGGCGGACGTCGCGAACAACGGCGAGGCGGGCTCGTTCGACTTCGGACAGGCTCGGATCGTTGATCGCCTCGTCCAGCGGCCGAAGCCGAGCGAGCACTTCCAGTTGCCCGCAAGCGAGATGAGAGACGTAATCGACGTCGCATGCCGCCCCGATGAACAGAACCGGAAAGAGGAGGAGCGATCGCCTGCTTGACGTGCGCATCGGTCGCATGAGGAGCCTTCCCGCGAGTGAGGCGAATCCTGATACCCGGCCGTGTGCAGCCTACGCTGGCCGAGTCCTGGCGGCGCGGGAAATAACGACGATCTTGCCGGGCCGGCAGCGGAAACAGAATACGCGACTTTTCGCCCGGTGGCTGCTGGCGAAATCGTGAAGCAGGTCCAAAAGCAGCGACCACTGTTCTCCCAGCACTTTCACGCCGGAAAAATTGAAAATCATCGCCGCCGGAAACAAGTCGTCCCAGCAGGGTTGGAAAAGCGCCAGAAAGGCGGCCACCTCTTCCGGCGTCGTCCACGCTCGGACCGGCGTCGCCCAGCAGCGGCCGTCCGAAGCGATGGACAGTTGCCATCGCTCGAAAAGGTAGCGGGTTTCTCCAAGGGCGCTTTGCGGAAACTGTTCCGCAACGGGTGACACGGGGATGGACTGTATCATGCGGCGAAGTGCTTTCGGCGAGGCAGGTGCTGAGCGGCGGAGCGGTGGGATGGCACGGCGAACGGGTTGCGGACGCCGGCGAGTGCTCCAGGCAGATCATTCCCTTGCACGCGGGATGCCACAGGCTGGGCAGCCGTCCGGATTTCTCGCTGATGCTGCGCGACAGGCAAGAGGCGGGTGCGGAGCAGTCCGATTTCGAGACGAAAACATACCAAATAACCCGCGGCGCTCACACGGGCTGAGAGTATTTGCTCATTCATCGGGTGGGTAATCGTGGGCACTAACCCGGCATCGTCGCGGGCTGCGTCTCAGTCGCGGCGGGCAGCGGTTCAATTTTCAGCTTGCCGCACAGATACACGTAAATCTCGCGCGGCATTCGCCCGCCGATGACGTGGGCGATGTTGCGGACGATCTCGTCGAAGCTGGCCTGCAATCCCATGCGCTCCGAAACGATCGTCTTCTGATAGTGGTCGTAGAGTTGCTTCGCCCGGCCAAGATAGCGCACGGCCTGATCGTCCTCGTCGTAGGCATAGTTCTCCAGCCCCTTCACGATCAGACTTTCCATGCGGCGATAGGTGACGCGATAGTCGCCCAGCTCCTTGTCGGGGATCATCTGCTTGGCGAGAAACGTGCCGATGCCGTCTTCATACATCGGGTCGGGAAACGAGTTCTTCAGATAGGTGAAAAGCTCATTGGCCTCGCGGTCCATGTCCCGCTCGTGATAGGCCAGAATCGCGGCACGCATGAAGCCGACAAACCCCGTTCGGAAATTCTCCGAAACCTTCTGGTCGGGGTTGACCTCTAAGTCACGATAATTCTCGGAATCGTTAATGAACGCCCGGAACAGCGAGGGAATGACGCGGATGTCCGGCTCCAGAATCGGAGGCTGGCCGAGCTGCGCCATCCGGCTCATGGTGAGCCGCCCGCGATGGAACATTTTCTGCAGGCAATAGAACTCGATTCGATTGGTGTTGAGCTTGTGAATGTCGATCGCCTCGCGCCGGTCGGTTCCCATTTCCAGACCGAGATTGGCCCAGTAGAGCGAATGGCTCTCGGCGATCCGAAAATCGAGCGTCACCCCGAACCCCTGCTGCAATTCAACGATGCGCTGCGGATCGAGCTTCACCTCGTTTCGCAGGCGGTAGGCGCGCCAGAATGTTTCGAGGCCGTCGCGGGCGCCGGCATTCTCGGGGTCGTTGAAGAACTTCAAAAATGCCTGGCGGCGATCTTCCTGCAGATGCGCCGGCGTCGCGGGCATCGCCAGCTTGTTTTCCCGAATCGACTTCAGCAGCCCGAGATACGCCTTCCCATCCGAAGGCTCAAAGCCGAATTCCTCCAACCGCTCCGCAAACGCGGCCACCTTCTCATCTTCGATAAACTGGTCGTACCGCTCCGGCATCGCCGCCAGCGACTTGTAGTCATAGTCGCGATAGAAGTCGTCGCGCGGCCGCCCGGGAATAATGAACCCCGCCGGCGGCTCCCCGAGAATGTCCTCCATCTGCAGGGCGAACTGGTTCTTGTAATAGAAGTGCCAGTCGTCCATGAAGTCGCCGACCTTGTGGAACAGGATCCAGGCCAGCTCGCGGTACAGCTGCGCGTTGTTGGGGTTGAGCGGAATGCCCTT
>DATMEE010000221.1:0-4611 GCA_035557035.1 Phycisphaerae bacterium | reverse complement strand
TTCCTTCGCGGGATTCTGCTCTGGGTGGGCGTCTCCGCCTTCGTTGCAATCCTCGCAGCGTTGATTTTCGGCTTCGAGCTGGGGACTTGGTTCAGCGTCGCCATGGTGGTCTTCGCCGGCGCGTCGATCCTTTACGACACGTCGAACATCATCCACCACTATCCGCAGGACCGTTACGTCGGCGCGGCGCTCGAACTCTTCGCCTCCGTCGCCCTGATGTTCTGGTACCTGCTCCGGCTGTTCTCTTCGCGGGACTGATTTCCGCGTAACACGGGTGTGAATCAACCAAACGGCCGCGGCGTCAAAAGGCGTCGCGGCCGTGCTTCATTACACCGGACAATGCGTCGAATCCCGGAGCAGCAACTGCCAGAACGCGACGTCGTGCCACTCCCCCATCTTGCGCCCCGCTTCGCGGAACGAGCCCACGAACTCGAATCCGAGACGCTCGTGCAGCCGAGCGGATGCGTCATTCGGCTGCGTCATGCCCCCGACGGCCGAGTGGAACCCGCGCTCGCGCAGCTCGTCGATTAACGCGGTGTATAGGCGCTTGCCGACGCCGCTTCCGCGATGCACCGCCTCGATATATATGCCGACCTCGGCCGTCCACTGATATGCGGCGCGCGTTCGCCACGGCCCCGCCTTTGCATAGCCCGCGAACCGGCCGTTGATCTCGGCGGTGAACCACGGAAATCGAACCCGCGTTTCTCGCCACTGGTCCTCGAGTTCGCCCGCGGATACCGGTTCATACGCGAAGTGGACAGCGGTCGAACGGATAAAATCGTTCGTCAACTCGGCAATCGCCGGAAAGTCCTCCTTGATCGCGGGGCGGATCAGCATGAGCGGCCATTATAAAGCCTTGGAATGGGTTGAAAATCGGACCGACCGTACAATAAATTGCACCAATGGGGAGGGCGCTCACCTCACCGCGAGCCGGCCAACGGACATGAATCCAAGCAGGATGGATGGATTTTTTCGAGTCGTGGAAATCGTCAAGAAGTGCCAGGTCCGGGAGGGCAAAATGTTCATTTGCGAAACTGGTTTACACAGAGAACGCGGCAATGAATAAGTGCATATTGATCGTAACACTAGCGGCAGCGGGATCGGCCGGTGCCTGCGCCACAACAGCCCAGGCAGCACCGGGCGACCTGAATTGCGACACTTCGGTAGACGGAAAAGATGTTGCCGCGTTCGTGCTGGCCATCCTTGACCCCTCGGCATACGGAACAGTCTATGTTTGCGAATCGCATAATGGGAACCTGAATTGCGACACGGAGTTGGACGCCGGCGATGTACCCCCGTTCGTCGAGTGCCTCATGAATGGCATCTGCGATCCCTGCGGCGTGGCCATCGAAACCGTGATGATCGGCAACCCCGGAAATACCGGAGATCCTCAGTTCGACGGCACGTTCGGACGCGTGGACTACATCTACGAGATCGGCAAACACGAGGTCACCGCCGGCCAATACGCCGCGTTCCTGAACGCGGTCGCGGCCACTGACACCTACGCGCTGTACCATCCTTCAATGTCGACCCACGCACACGGCTGCAAGATCGAACGCACCGGTTCGTCGGGCAGCTTCGCCTACAGCGTGGAGTCAGATTGGGCAAACCGGCCGGTCAACTTCGTTTCCTTCGGCGACGCCATGCGATTCGCCAACTGGCTGCACAACGGGCAACCGACCGGCTCACAAAGCCTCGCCACCACGGAAGACGGCTCGTACCTCCTCAACGGAAAAGTGAGCGACGACGAATTGGCAAACGTCTTCCGCGAGCCCGACGCCACCTGGGCCGTCCCCTCCGAGGACGAGTGGTACAAAGCGGCCTATCACGCCAACGACGGCGCGACCGGAAACTATTTCAGCTATCCGATGGGCGTCGAAGGCGGAATCAGCAACGATCTATCAAACCCCGATCCGGGCGGTCGTGCGACTTACTACAACCATCCCAACGATTTCACCATCGGCGCTCCCTACTATCGCACCGATGTCGGGGCGCACGCGAACAGCGCCAGCCCTTACGGCACATTCGACCAGGGCGGAAACGTCGTGGAATGGAACGAATCGATCCCCCTGTTCAACGGCCGCGGTTTGCGCGGCGGGGCATATCTCTGGGGTAGCGATTCGCTCGGCGCGTGGTCGAGGCCCATCGAGTTTCACTCATCGGACGAGTTCAGCGACATCGGCTTCCGCGTGGGCCGAGTACCATAAGAGCTGGAACTTGTTCGTGACCATGCATCGAAGGGGAATTGGACCCGGCCGACTCCATTACCAGTTGGTGTCAACACCCGCGGCGTTGGAGATTTCGCCGGCGTCCACTCCGGACCGCCGGCAATTCCTCTTTGGCAGCACTCGCCACAGAGCCAAAGAAGTCGCCGGACAAGTCGCGGCATCCAAGAAGCCTGCCTCGGCAAACTCGAAACATCACGGGCCGGGAGACATCTATCGGGTAGATATGTCGGTTCTCGGCCTGGAATGATCGCACACAGAGGAGAGGATGCATGGCAATGGCCGCGAAGAAGTCCGCGAAGGTCAGGACGAAGGGCGCTAAGAAAGTTGAACTGGTGCGCGCGACTGGCAAGGCGCGACGGGCGCGGCCGGGCCGGCGGTCGGAAGGATCGCGCACGCGGGTTCATGCGGACATCCTCGCGTACAAACGCCTCCCGGTCGGCCGGCGACAGGCGCATCTGCGACGTGCTCGCTCAGGCGATCGATCAACAACTACCGGGCGCTGAGAACAAGATCTGGCACCGCCACCCGGTGTGGTTCCTGGATGGCAACCCGATCGTCGGCTATCACAAACTCAAGGACTGCATCCGCCTGCTGTTCTGGAGCGGCCAATCGTTCGACGAGCCGGGCCTCGCGCCCGAGGGCGGCTTCCAGACCGCCGGCGCCCGATACACCGCTGAAGATCAAATCTCCCCGAAGTACCTCAAGCGCTGGCTCGCGAAGTCGATCAAAATCCAGTGGGACTACAAGAACATCCCTTCTACGCCGCGTGAGAGCGCCACCTTACCCCCGGGCGTGAGCGCGCAGAGCGGTCGAGAGCGACGTGCAACACGTCGCGGGTCGCAGGGTTGCCTGGCGATGTTCAATTCGCGATAATGGCTCACGGCCGGATTGCGACTGAGATGTATCGTCTGTGCGTGTGCTCGCTCCTGGCGACGCGGATGGATCGGAGGCCGTCATGACTTGGCGCTGGTGCTCGTCGTTTGCCCTGGCATTCATCGGCCTTAGCGCGTCGAGCGGGAGCGCTCGCGGCCAGTGTTATTCAGTCGAGCAGGACTGGCTCACGGCTTCCGACGCGGCCGCGAGTTCCCAATTCGGCTGGTCGGTCGCGCTCTCGGGCGACACCGTGGTCATTGGAGCTCGCTACGACGACCATGCGGCGGGACAAGGCGCCGGTTCAGCCTACGTTTCCGTTCGTTCGGGAACCGTCTGGAACCAGCAGGATTGGCTCACGGCTTCCGATGCGGCGGCGAATTCCGCTTTCGGCTATTCGGTCGCGCTCTCGGGAGATACCGTGGTCATTGGAGCTCCCGACGATGACCACGCGGCGGGATCAAACGCCGGCTCAGCCTACGTCTTCGTTCGCTCGGGAGCCGTCTGGAGCGAGCAGGATTGGCTCACGGCTTCCGACGACGCGGCCGCGAATTCCCTCTTCGCCTGGTCCGTCGCACTCTCGGGCGACACCGCGGTCATTGGAGCTCCCTTCGAAGACCTCGCGGCGGAAGAAGACGCCGGCTCAGCCTACGTCTTCGTTCGCTCCGGCACCGTCTGGGCCCAGCAGGCCAGGTTCGTCGCTCCGGCCGGTTCGGAGGACGACGAATTCGGCTATTCGGTCGCCATCTCGGGCGATACCGCGGTCATGGGAGCTCCCTACTACGACCATGCGGCGGTATCAAACGCCGGCTCGGCCTACGTCTTTGTTCGCTCGGGAACCGTCTGGACCCAGCAGGCCCTGCTCACGGCGTCCGACGCGGACGCGAATTCCTTTTTCGGCTGGTCCGTCGCGCTCTCGGGCGACACCCTCATCATCGGATCTATTTTTGACAGCTCGGCGGGATTTAATGCCGGCTCGGCCTACGTCTTCGTTCGCTCCGGCGCCGTCTGGAACCAGCAGGCCAGGTTCGTCGCCTCCGACAGTTCGTACGGCGACACATTCGGCCTGGCGGTGGCCCTTTCGGGCAATTTTGCGGTCATTGGAGCGCCATTCGATGACCACGCGGCGGGACAGATTGCCGGCTCAGCCTACGTCTTCGATCTCACGGCATCGCTTCAGTCGGGCGATCTCGACGGAAACCAGGCCGTGGACTCGGGCGACGTGGCGATGTTTGTCGACGTCCTCTTGGGCCAGGACCCCAATTGGCTCCATCGTCTCGCAGCGGATACGGACTGCTCCGATACAGTCGACGGACTCGACGTGGCGCCATTCGTGTCATTGTTGTTGAACTGAATGACACCGACGACGGAATGCCGTCGGACCTGCCTGGCGTCGGGTTCCCTCCTGTTCGCTCACGGCACGCATCAATTTCGAACTCCACGCGCACCTGCCCGTGAGATAGCGTCCAGCGGGCTCTGCGCCCATCTGGCGTTGCGGGCGTTGAAGCAATTG
>DATMEE010000220.1:0-10650 GCA_035557035.1 Phycisphaerae bacterium | reverse complement strand
TCGCCATTCTGGGAGGCGCCAAAGTCAGCGACAAGATCAAAGTCATCGAGAGTCTTCTGTCAACGGTCGACGGGATCCTGATCGGCGGCGCGATGGCGTTCACCTTTTGGGCGTCGCAGGGACGCGGCATCGGAAAGAGTCTGTGCGAACCGGATCGTCTGGAACTTGCGAAAGGGCTGCTCGCCAAAGCAGGAGCCAGGCTGCACCTGCCATCGGACAGCATCTGCGCGGCCGAAATTGACCCGAAGGAAAAAACTCTGGTGGCCGAAACGAACATTCCCGACGGCATGATGGGCCTGGACATCGGCCCGCAGACCATTTCTCGTTACGGCGACGTCATCCGCTCCGCGAAGACCGTCGTCTGGAACGGCCCCATGGGCGTGTTCGAAACGCCTCCCTTCGATGCCGGAACGCGGGCCATCGCCCATGCGCTCGCCGAAGCGACGCGGCGCGGCGCCACGACCATCATCGGCGGCGGCGATTCAGCGGCCGCGGTCGAGCAGTTTGGAATGGCCGATCAAATGACGCACATTTCAACCGGAGGGGGCGCCAGCCTCGAATTTCTCGAAGGGAAAAAATTCGAGACGATCGAAATCCTGGATGACGCCTGAAGGGTGGAGGACTCGACGCGACCCGGCGCACGGCGCGGGGTATCGCGAAACGCAAAATGAAGAAATTGATCTTTATCCGAGCCGGGCGCACCGAATGGGACGACCAGGAGCGCATCGCCGGCGACACCGACCTTGACCTCAACGAACAGGGCCGCGCCGAGGCGGGCCAGTCAGTCGGACGGCTGGTCGAGCTTCATCCCAAGGCCCTTTTCTGCGGCTCCGACAATCCCGCCCGCGAAACCGCCCGAATCATCGGCGAGGCGATCGACCTGAAAGCCAAAGCCCTCGATGAACTCCGGGAGATGGACCTCGGCCACTGGGAAGGTCTGACGGCCGATCAATTCGCGGAGCGATTTCCGAAGGTGAACAAGGCTTGGCGTGACGACCCGGCTTCGGTGGAGGCGCCTGATGGCGAGGCGCTGGCGGCCGTCGAAGCCCGGCTGGATGAAGCGTTAGGTCGAATCTTCAAACGAAAGACCGCCACGCCGATTGTGATGGTGCTGGGACGTCTGGCGTTTGCCGCGGCCAGATGCAAATACACGGATGGCTCCCGCGAGCAATTCTGGGAACATGCCAATGGGGAGGAACGAGAATTCACTCTGACCGTTCCGACCGGCGGTCTGATCGCGCCGGGACCGAGGGACACCGGGGAGGCGAAGCCGTGAGCATGGGTCAAGGACGCCCCGCGCAATAATTGAGTGCTTGAGACAAAACGCCGACCGCTTCCTTACGGGCGCGGCTCTGATTAAGATTTGAACGATGAGCTGAGTTGCATGTTTGACCTTACCGAAGGGCGTGTACGATGACCGAACGCGTTCGCGAGATTTTGAGCTGGTATCGAAGCGACACCCCCGGCGTGCTGACCAATCTGGCGCGCATGTTGAATCATGGGCGGCTCGGCGGCACCGGGCGCATGGTGATTCTGCCGGTCGATCAGGGCTGGGAGCACGGGCCGGTCCGCAGCTTCGGTCCGAACCCGGAAGGCTACGATCCGCACTATCACTTCAAGCTCGGCATCGAAGCCGGCTTGAACGCCTACGCGGCGCCGCTCGGCTTTCTTGAAGCCGGCGCGGCCGACTTTGCCGGCGAGATTCCGCTGATTCTGAAGGCGAACAACCACGACCTGCTCGCCGATGAGAAGGACTCCTGGCAGGCGGTGACGGCCGGCGTGAAGGACGCGATCCGGCTCGGTTGCGTCGGCATCGGCATGACGATTTATCCCGGCTCCGCCCTGCGCAAGCAAATGTATGAAGAACTCCGCGAAACGGCGGCCGAGGCCAAGGCGCACGGCCTGGCGGTCATCTGTTGGAGCTACCCGCGCGGCAGCAGCATCAGCAAGGACGGCGAAACGGGCATCGACGTGTGCGGCTACGCGGCGCAAATCGCGTGCCAGCTCGGCGCCCACGTCATCAAGGTGAAGCTGCCCAGCGCCCACATCGAACAAGACGCGGCCAAGAAAATCTACGAGAAGGAAAAAATCGCCATCGGCTCGCTGGCGGAGCGGGTCCGGCACGTCACGCAGTGCGCCTTCGGCGGCCGGCGGATCGTCATCTTCAGCGGCGGGGCCAAGAAGGAAAACGACCAGGACATCTACGACGAGTGCAAGGCCATCCGCGACGGCGGCGGGTTCGGGTCGATCATCGGGCGAAACAGCTTCCAGCGCAAGCGCCCCGAGGCGCTGAAGCTCCTGGAAAACGTGCTGAAAATCTACGCTTAAGCCTCGCGTGTGAATCGAAGTTATCGCATTCCTACACATAACCGACGCGGCGAGACGCGCGCCTTTCCGAGGCCGAAGCGCTAGCGAGGCGAGAGAGATTCTTCATTTTTCTCCTAACTCAAAGAGGTACTCCGTCCACGGCCGCCACGATTCACCCGGCCGGTAAATCGTGCAGTGTCCCACTCGACGCTGCCCCCCATAATTCGCCCGGACCCACTGTTTCAGCGGCGCCAGCATCCGCCCGACCGGCATCCGGTGATTCTCGTCTGGCTCCTCAAGCAGGGAAACGCCGGGTTCAGCCAGTACCGATTGCGCCGCCGACCCGGTTTCGCCCTTGCCCGCTCCATCAACGCGAAGGCGCGTGAAGTCAATGATGACCTGCGGCGGGGCGGCTCTCAGACGTGCCAACAGCTCGCTCATCGGCGGATCGAGCCGATAAATCTTGCCCTTGAATATCACATCCGAATTCGAGCATTCCAGCGGCGTTCGCCGGCGCGCGTAGTAGGAAGCGGCGTAATCCGGCGGCCAGAGCATCACCGAATCGGCTGGCCGAGTTTGCCGCTGGATGATGGAGACTTTCGAGTCGACTCGCTCTCGCTGTGCCGCGTAGGCGGCATTCTCCGTGTCGCCAGACAGCGTGAAACGAAGTTGATCTCCCAACGCATGAACGCCGATCGCCGCGAAGAGGCCGCCCGCAAGGGTCGCTCCCCGCGGAAGTCGGCGCATCCTGACTCGTTCCAGCCAGCACGCCATCAGGACGGCACACGGCGGCGCGGCCTGCAAGAGGTAATGACCGTACCCGAACGGGGCGACGACAATCGGCAGCAGCGCGAGCAGTGCATAAATCGCGACAAGCACTTCGCCTTGGGAGTTCGGCGTGGAATAGCTCAACGGTCGAGGCTGTTCGGGCTGCGACTTCCCGGCGGCACGTCGTTGGGCATAACGCCAGAGGAGCAACACGATGGCCACCAGTGCAGGACCGAACAGCAACGTCCCCAGGCGCAGGGATTCGCCGATGGATCGCCAGTGCTCGAAAGTCAGCAGCCGGTCTGCCTCTCCATCACCCCCCGCCGCACGCCCGAGATCGTAAAAAACGACTTGATCGACGAAGCTGGTCAGATTTCCCGCCCATGCCATCCCCCCTACAACCGGCAGCCACACAACGATAAACCCAATCCAGAGCATCGCGATCGCCCGGCGGGCGGCTGTGAAGGGATCGATACCTGTCCAACTTCGCCAGATCGCGTAAAGCGAAGTGGCGACCAAAAACGCGATGCCCGTCTGTTTGAACAGACTTGCGATGCCGCAGAAAAGCCCGGCCGCTGCCCAAAAGAATAACGCTCTCTTCTCGCGCGCCGTCGCGATGAGCACTAATCCACACGCCGCCATCTCAAAGATCGCGACGAATTTTTCGAGATTGCAACCCCAATCCGCGAGCACGCGGTGGCAGAACACAAGCGAGAGCGGCAACGTCACGACGGCCGCGGCTCTGCCGGACGTAAGTAGGCGTGCGATCCAAAACGTCAGCCCAAACACGAGAATTGAAACAAGGCCGTCCAGCCAGCAGAGTGCCGAAACGGCGAGGTCGCCAAAAAGTCGCTCGATGCCCGCAATCAGGTAATAGATTCCCGGCGGCTTGCTCTCCCAGAGATCGCGATAGGGAAGGGCGCCGTCCAGGATTCGGCGGCCGATATAGGCCCACATCCCGGTGTCGGTCTGCAGCGGAATCTCCCGCCAGACCAGGCGATTGAGCACCACGTGCAAGAGTGCAAGGAACAAGCAGGTAGCCCCCGTCCAGCCCAAACCGCTGAAGATTCGGCTGCTTGGGGATGGTGAGAGTGGCAAGCGGTTCGAGCGTGGGTTGTGGTTGAACATTAGGTGGACGCCTCGTCGGCGATTTCCGTATCAAGACACCCGGTACCCCATTCGCCTGTCCGCTGGCGCATCGGCGCTAGACGGGAAGCTTCCCCCGGCTCATCGCCGGCATCGCCGAAATTGCGGTGGGAAAATATTTTTGCGGGAGGCGATAATATCTCCCCGGCACTGCCGCGTCGTCGACCGTTCTATTCTGAACCGCGGCCGGCGGACCGTCGCTTCTTCGGAAAGGATTGTGCCATGTTCCCGTTGAATGTCTTCCCGCGCGTCTTGCTTGTCATCATCAGTTTCGCCCCGGCGGCAAATGTTGCCCTCGCCGCGGTCGAGCCGCTGGATAAGAAGTACGCCGACGCCCCGGCCGCGCTCCACCGGGCCTATTTTCTCGAACATCATGCGAAGGATTACGACGCTGCCAAGCGGCTGTATGACGAACTGGTTGAAGACGAATCCTCCGCATTTCAACCCGTCGCCGTCGCCGGCTCGCAGCGATGCCGCGATCATTTGGTCGCCCGCAACTTCGCCCGCGTCATGCCGGCCGAGACCATCGCCTACGTCGAATTTCATCGACCGGGCGAAATCGTCCGCGAGCTGGCCGGAATGCTCGGCCTGACGGACAAATCCGTGCTCGCGGCGCTTGCGAGCCGCCCCAACGCCCAATCACCGGTGCCCTATTACGTTCCCAACGAGATCGTCATCAGCCCGGCCATCTTCGACGCGCTGGAGACGTTCGGCGGCATGGCGGTGGCCGTGACCGAGTTCGACGTCGAAGGCGATCGCCCGCCCGCCGGCGTCCTGGTCTTGCACCACGGCGACTTCAGCCTGCTCAAGGGCGTGCTTGAGACGGCCCTCCAGTTTGCACCGACAGCCGAGAAAATCCGAAACATGCCCACCTTCGGCACAAACATTCCCGATGTCGGTGAGATCACCGGGGTTCTGACCGAATCGCTTCTGATCGTGGGAACCGGCCGAAATCTGGTAGAGGAAGTCGTCGGCCGAATCGACGGCGGCGGTGGCGGTTCGCTGGCATCGAGCGAGCAACTGGCCGAGGCGATCCCCGCCGACGGCCGCGGAATGTTCTTCGCCTACGTCGACATTAAGCGCGTGCTCGGCATCGTCGAGAAAACGCTCGACGGACGAGATCGCGAGGAATTCGAGCGCGTCAATGCCATCGCGGATTTCAAGAGCCTGCGCTGGGCGACTTTCTCGATGGGCGTCGATGATGGAATTCTGGGAGCCCGGGCGGTCGTTCGGCTGGACGATGAGCATCAGAGCCTCGTCTATAACCTGCTGCGGCTCTCACCGATGAGCGGCAAATGCCTTTCGCTGGTTCCGCCCGATGCGGCCGCGGTGATAGGCGTGGGCCTGAATCCGCCGATGGCGACGCGAACCGACGACGGAAAGTCGGACACGGATAGTGCGGCGAGCGCGAGACCCCCCATCAGCGCATTCGACATCGGCCGCGAATTCTTCGGCAACACGCAGGAATTCTGCGCCTACGTCGTGCCCGGCACGATGGGCACTGCGGGATCGGGACACGACCGCTTCCCGGTGCCAAACGTCGGGCTGCTGTTCGCGGTGAATGACTCGAAGAAGTCGATGGCGCTATGGAACGAAATCCTCCGACTCCCCGGCCTGATCGCCGAGAAAGAACCCGTTTCCCCGAAGCCGACAAAAATCGGCGGCGTCGAGGCTACGGCCTACACGATTCCCGAGTTCGGCAACGTCTATCTGGCCGAAATCGACGGCTGCATCAGCCTCGGTGTCACGCGGCAGGCGTTGAAGAGCGCCGCCCGGGCGCAGGCCAGCAACAAGTCCATCCTCGATGACGATGCCCTCGGCCCGGTCCTCTCGAAACTCGGCGGCGCGACCAGCGTCGTATTCGCGGGGCACCTCGGCCGGCTGGCACAGGTCGGCGCGGGAACGGGCGACGTCGAAGTCTGCATGGTCGCCAACCCGATGAGCCAGCTCTGTCGCGACACCGTCACCTGGGTCACCATCAGCCAGTCTCCAAACCAGTTCACCGCCAGTTTCGCCATGACCGGCCTGCCGAAAATCAACGACGCGTTGAGACAATTCGGTCCGTTCATCAATGCAGCCACCGGCACCTTCGTCGATGAAGACGAGGAAGTGGAGCGGGCGGCACGCGAGTCCGACAACGATGAAGACGCCATCGACGCGCGACCTCCAGCCCGAAATCGAAAAAACAAGTTGTAATCCGCCGCGAAGCGGCGGCGCAAACAGAGCCGTCCCGGCGCGCCGGGATTAGGAAGCGGTTGGCGCTCGGCTGACGCACCTGCGTGAGTTCGTGCGAAATTCACTGTACGCGATGTCCATTACGGAAATCGCGCCTGGCTGGGGCCGACCTCTGACGCCGTCGCAACCCCCTGTTGAGCCGTGAGCAATGCGGGGTAGAATCGCCGGGGCGCGCGGGAAGGGTTGATCCCTCCCGCGCCATCGCAACCGGCGGACACCTCTCCTTCATGCTCACGCGAAAAGTGAATCAACACGATCTCGAGGCCGACATCAACGCCATCGGGCGGGAAATCTTCAAGCGCGCCGAGGCCGCCGCGCCCTCCATTTTTTCAGTGGAATTCTGGCAGCAGTTCGCGATGAACCGCATGACGGCGGACGAAGACCTGAAGCTCCGCCTGTTTCGCTTCATCGAAGTGCTGCCTTCACTTCAGGACTCCACGACAATCGCACGAAGTTTGAGGGAGCATCTCAAATCCGGCTCTGCGAAATCAAGAAACGCAACCTCACCTGACGGTCATACCTCCTCTCAAAATGGTCGGCAACCGCTGCCGCCGCTGCTCGATCTCGCCGTGAGTTATGACAATCCAAACGGCATTTTCGCCCATGCCGTGGCGAAGGCGGCGCTGATTGCCTGCGAACAAGGTGCCCGGAAGTTCATCGTGGGCTCCACACCGGACCAGGCTATCGCATCAGTGCGGCAATTGCGGCGCAGAAACATGTGCTTCACCCTCGACCTCCTCGGCGAAACGACCCTCGACGACGACCTGGCCCGCCAACATCAAATGCAATACATCACCCTGATTGAGCAACTCAGCCGCCAGGCCCGCGAATGGCCGGCCGTTCCCCTCCTCGACACCGCGCCCTGGGGCAGCCTTCCCAGGATCAACGTCTCCGTCAAACTCTCCGCGATCGTGGCGAATCTCCATGCAATCGCTTCACGCAGCGATGCCGAAGCCGTCCTCGAGCGCTTGCGACCGATTCTCCGCGCCGCGCGGCTGAACGGAGCATTCATCAACATCGACATGGAGTATTACGCGGCAAAGGACCTGACGCTCGATGTCTTCAAGCGCGTCCTGACGGAGCCGGAGTTTCGCGACTGGGAGCATTGCGGCATCGTCATCCAGGCCTATCTTCGCGACGCCGAATCCGACATGCGCTCAATGATCGACTGGGCCCGCCCGCGCGGCGCGACCGTGACCGTGCGCGTGGTCAAAGGGGCCTACTGGGATTCTGAAGTGGCCGCCGCCCGGCGCGACAACGCACCAATTCCTGTTTATACGGAAAAATGGGAGTCGGATGCTTCCTTTGAGCGCGTCGCGGAGTTGCTGCTGCGAAACGCCGATGTCATCCGCCCGGCATTCGCCAGCCACAACGTCCGCTCCATCGCGGCCGTCCTGGCGATGGAAGCGGCCATGGGCCTTCCGCCACGCACGCTCGAATTGCAGATGCTGACCGGCATGGGCGACCCGCTGAAGCGCGCCGTGGTGAGCATGGGCCAGCGGCTGCGAGTTTATGCCCCCTTCGGCGACATGTTGACTGGAATGGCCTACTTGATCCGGCGCCTGATCGAGAATACCGCCAATGAATCATTTCTCCGGCAGAGCTTCGCCGGCAACACGCCCGTCGAACAAATGCTCGCGCCGCCGGGGGCCTTTCGCCCCCAAGGGGCGACGGGCTGTAGCCACGGGTGAAGCGAAGCGGAACCCGTGGATTTGTTGCACGGATGACAGTCCGCTCCGAAGGAGCGGCGGATTCATTAGAAAGGGCCAGTGCGTGTTAATTTCGTCAGTTTGAAATTCTTACCCGTTTTGCCAAATCAGGCCTTCGCAATGATTCCGCGGATTTCCGCCAGGCTCTCCTCCGGCTTCGCATGCCCGTATATCGCCGACGACACCACCAGAATGTCGGCACCCGCGTCGATCAATTGCTTCGCATTGTGGGCCTTCACCCCGCCATCCACGGTGATGGTCGCCTTCGATCCCTGGTTTTCGATCATGGATCGAAGCTCGCCCACTTTGCGAAACGTGTAATCGAGGAGTTGCTGCCCCGCGAAGCCCGGCGCGATGCCCATCACGCAGACATTGTCGATGTAAGACAGCAGCGGTTCTACCGCGGCCGCCGGCGTCTCGGGATTCATCGCCACGCCGGGCTTCACCCCCTGTTTCGCGATCGCGTTCACCACGCCCATCGCCCGCCGGCTCGCCTCGATATGAAAGAGCATTCTGAATTGCCCCATGCCGGCCATGCGCGTCACCCAGTCGTCCGGCCGGCTGACCATCAGATGAACCTCGACCGGCAATTTCGTCTCCTGGCAGGTTCGGCGAACCACCTCTTCTCCAAAGCTGATCGTTGGGACGAAATGCCCGTCGCAGATATCAAGCGACACGATGTCGGCCCCCGCGCGTTCGCAGGTGCGGATGGCGCCGGCAAGGTCGAGCAGATCCCCCGCGAGGATTGAACCCGCAATCTGAAACGGACGCGTTTCGGGCATGGTCGAAAAACTCCAGATCAACTGTGATGCACGCCGGCCGCGATTCGACCGATAAACTGGTGTGAGACAATACGATGAAAAAGGAAAACTGGCCAATTCCCCGCGGGCGCTCGACGTTGTCTCCGCCCCCGAGAACGGGACGGCCAGTGCGAATCCCGGCCAGGAGGAATCCAACCGATCCCGGCCGTGGCTTGGAGTCCTTTTTGATTGCTGCGGGGTGTACGTTCGCATTTATCGTGACCCGGCAATCGACGTGTATAACGGACGCTGCCCTCGCTGTGGCACGCCCATCACCGTGAAAGTATCTCCGGACGGGGAAAACACCTCATTCGTCCGCGCCACCCTGGCCTGAGCCGTTTTCTCGGTCCGGCCGGCTCGCCATGGATTCGCACGCCGCGCCGCGCTCCCATAAGGACTGTTAAACTTCGCACCCATACCAAATTTGTCGGAAATTCCATTCGCATTTTGCCCGAATGGATTGGAGACTTGATCCTGGGTATGGGATGGCAGTCGGTCTCGCACGGCCTCGGCGCTGAGGAGTCAGCCGGAGCCAGGCGGCGTTCGCTCTGGGGAGCGGGCGCGAACCGAGTGGGAGCGAGTAGCTCCGCGAAGTGAATTGGGGAGAGAGCGTTATGTCTTCCATCCTAAAACGCGCCCGGGCTTTCTGGGAATCCGACGACGGCGCGACGGCCACCGAATATGCCGTCATGCTGGCGCTGATCATCCTGGTCTGCATGACCGCCATCCAGGCCCTGGGCGAAAAAGTCTCCGGCGGCTTCGCCGAAGCCGAATCGGAATTCAGCAACTACTACCCATAAGCCTGTGGCACCAAGACTGTGGCACCGGTTTCCAACCGGTGGCGGCGAAGCCGCATCAAACAGAGCCGCGCCCGTTAGGAAGCGGTCCGCGCTGGAATCAAATCGCTCGCTTTATTCCAAATGCCCCTGAATAGGTCCTCTCAACCCGCTCCTCATCATTTCGCTCCATCTGCCAAGGCCATAGCGACATCTGTGCTTCTTGAACAATGTCGGTCTCGGACCCACTGTGCTTCGGGTAACCTAATGCTACGACGCGACACTGTCCTCGCCCCGAAGGGGTGACGGGCTGTTAGCCACGGGTGGAGTGAAGCGGAACCCGTGGACAGGTTGCCCTTATTACAGTCCGCTCCGAAGGAGCGGCGGATTGCTTGAGATCTCCAGGCATTTCAGCACTTGTTCTATAATCCAGAAAGGAAGAATGCCCTAAGAAATGCCTAAGGGATGGAAATGTTTGATCCTCACTCCGGAGATTTTCTGCAGTTGGCCCCGGCCCCATGCAGTCTCACCTGTCCAGCGAATCGGCTTCGGTTTCATCCCGGACGATTCGCCAGCAACCGCGGATGAACCGAAAGTCCAGCTTGAAACGCCCGGTATCGGGCGCGCCGGCCGCGCGCCGCAGACGGTAACGACCGGTCACGATTGCGTGGTTCTTTTCGGCGCGTGTGATCGCCAGGTCGAGAAAATCGAGTGTGCCCATTTTCTCCCGGGTCGAGTATTTGGCCTTGTATCGATCGCGGGTGGCGTGCCAACCC
This sequence comes from Phycisphaerae bacterium, assembly GCA_035557035.1. GTDB lineage: Bacteria > Planctomycetota > Phycisphaerae > UBA1845 > UTPLA1 > JADJRI01. The sequence goes on along the minus strand of DATMEE010000220.1, from coordinate 133 downwards.
GTGAACACCCGTTCTGGGGTGCGAAACTGCAGGGCGTCCGACCGCCAATAACCCTCCATGAATCCATCGATGTCGCCGCGATTCCAAGCTGCGACCTGGTCGCCGAGCACCGTGCGGATGGCCTGCTCGTCTC
>DATMEE010000219.1:0-3393 GCA_035557035.1 Phycisphaerae bacterium | reverse complement strand
AAGCCGGTCAGGACCCGCCCAGGTCCGACTTCGACGAAACGGTCATAGCCGTCCGCAATCAACCGCTCGATGGACATCTGCCAGCGAATCGGTTTGGCGACCTGTTCGCACAGCAGGGCGCGCACGTCGTCAGGACGGGCATGATAGTCAGCGGAGACATTTGACACCACACCTATTCGCGTCGGGTCGATTTGGACGCCGGTAAGGGCCTTTTGTAACCCATCCATCGCCGGTTGCATCAGGGCCGAATGAAACGCCCCCGCTACCACCAGCGGAATCGCCCGGGCCCCATGCTTCTCCGCCGCGATGACCGAACGCTCGCAAGCCGTTTTGGCGCCTGAAATTACAATTTGTCCAGGACAGTTGTAATTGGCTGGAACCAGCACTTCACCCGTGGCGGATTCTTCACAAATGCGATCCACTGTTGCCTCATCGGCCCCCATGATTGAGACCATCCCGCCGCGCGAGGCCTCCGCCGCCACCTGCATCAGTCGCCCCCGCTCTGCGACCAGTTTCAGCCCTTCCTCAAATCCGATCCACCCGGCCACGTGCAGCGCGGTGTATTCACCCAGGCTCAGGCCGGCCATCGCGCTGGGTTGAAACTCGCCCGTCAGACCCCGCTCCTCCATGGCCGCCCAGACGGCGACCGACGTCGCGAAGATGGCGGGCTGTGACACGTCTGTGGCATTTAGCGTATCCGCCGGCCCTTCAAAGCAGATTTCGCTCAGGCGGCGTCCCAGCACCTCGTCGGCGCGGGTGAACACGCGCCGCGCGGCGTCGGACATCTCGGCAATGTCCTTGCCCATGCCGACGGCCTGCGCGCCCTGACCCGGAAACACGATCGCTGTCTTACCCAAACCAACCTCGTTGTTCTCGGAATTACAAGCGAATCAGCGCCGAAGCCCATGTAAATCCCGCCCCGAACGCGATCAGCAGAACCAGATCGCCCGCCTTCACGCGGCCAGATCGGCGGCACTCATCGAGGCAGATCGGAATCGACGCGCTCGACGTATTTCCCACCCGGTCGATGTTGGTGTAAACCCGCTCGGGCGGCAGGCCCATCCGCTCGCGCGCCGATTCGATGATTCGCAGATTGGACTGATGCGGAATCACCAGCGCGATGTCCTCGGGCTTCACGCCCGACTCCGCCAGCGTCCGGTCCACCAGGTCGTGGTTGCGCTTCACCGCCCGCTTGTACACCTCGCGGCCGTTCATTTTGACGTAGTGATATTTCTCATTGACGGTCATGTTCGACGTCGGCAGCCGTGATCCGCCCGCCGGCACGTGAAGCAGTGCATCGCCGCTACCTTCGGCGTTCATCGTGTAGTGCAAAATGGCCGGGCCGCTCACGTCCGGCGTCGCCGAGAGAACCGCGGCGCCGGCGCCATCGCCGAACAGAATGCAGGTCGATCGGTCTTCCATGTCGGTGATACCCGACATGACCTCGGCGCCGATCACGAGAATGTTCTTGTAGCCGCTGTTTTGCAGCATGAAGGCGCCATTGAGGAGCGAATAAACAAATCCGCTGCACGCCGCCACAAGGTCGAAGGCCGGCACCGGCTTCGAGCACAGCGCCTGTTGAACGAAGCACGAAGTGGACGGCAGGATCGCCTCGGGCGTGATCGTCGCCACGATGATCACGTCCATGTCGTCCGCTGTCAGGCCCGCGTCATCCAGCGCCCGCCGCGACGCATCGCACGCCAGACTAGCCGTGGTCTCGCCCAGCGAGCGCGTCACGATATGCCGCTGGCCGATGCCGGTGCGCTCGCGAATCCACGCGTCGGACGTGTCCATCCGCGCGGCGAATTCCGAGTTCGGCACGACGCGCTTGGGAAGCGCGTGTCCCGTGCCGGCGATGCGCACGCCCAACGGTTTAATCATCTTCCTCGATCTCCGTGAGGCGCGACGCGATGACCTTGTTCAATTCCGTTCGAATGAATTCCGCCGCGATGCGCACCGCGTTCTTGATCGCCCGCCGGTCGCTGCTGCCGTGACAGATGATGCAGGTGCCATCGACGCCCAGCAGCGGCGCGCCGCCGTATTCGCTATAGTCGTGCTTCCGCCAGATTTCCTGAAAAACCGGCTCCAGCCGCTGGGCCATCTCGGGGCTCATCTGATGCACTTCCCGCGAAATGATCCGCAGCAGGCCCGTCGCCAGTCCCTCGGTCAGTTTCAAAACCACGTTGCCGACAAAGCCATCGGTGATGGCCACTTCGCACGCGCCTGAGAAAACCTCTCGCCCCTCGACGTTGCCGATGAAGCGGATGCTCGTGTCCTTGCGCAGTAACTCATTGGTCCGCTTGACCAACGGATTGCCCTTGACGTCTTCGCCGCCGATTGAAATCAACCCCACCCGCGGATTCTTGATCTTCAGCACGCACTCCGCGTAGGCGGACGACATCTGCGCATATTGCAGCAGGTGCGCCGGCTTTGGCGCCACGTTCGCGCCCACGTCGCACACCGTCAACGGCCCCGCAAATGACGGCAACACCACGGCAATGCCCGGCCGTTGCACGCTTCCGATTGTTCGCATCTTAAGCTGGCATGCCGCCGCAAAGGCGCCCGTGTTTCCGGCGCTGATGACTGCGTCGATCTGCTTCTCCGCCGCCATCTTCGCCATGATCGACATGGACGAATTTCGCTTCTGCTTCAGCGCCTCGACCGGAGAATCCTCCATCTCGATGACTTCAGGCGCATGAACCACGCGAACGCGCTTGGGCGCCCCGCCCGCGGGAAGAAAGCGAGAGATGGCCTCCTCCCTGCCAACGAGGACCAGCTCGTCGCCTTCGCCAAGAAAGGCTAACCCGTCAATCGCGCCGAGAACGATCTGCTCCGGCGCGTGGTCGCCCCCCATGGCATCCACTGCGATCCGCATGGTTGATTAGGCCTCTTCGGTTTTGACTTTTAGGGAAATCTTCGCGTTGAGGTAGCCGCAGTTGCCGCACACCCGATGCGGCATCCGGGCCGTTCCGCACTTGGGACATGCGGAAAGATTCAACGGCTTCAGGGCGTGATGAGAGGCCCGTGCCCGCTTGGCTGACTTGGACGCTTTTCTTGCCGGTACCATGAAAACACCTTCTTCAGTAGTTCAGTTGAGCGAGTCGCCGCGACGCATCTCACAACTCGACGTCGTGTTATACACTCCGACGGCACTGCAAGATCGGGCGGACCGCGGAAAATTCTCTCACACAATCGAATGGGGCACTCTAAGCGACGATTTGCGGGATGTCAAGAAAACCGGCATCGTGTAAGTGCCGAATTTTGCCTAAGTTAGCTTGCAAACCGGCGCGGCGTTCATGATTTGTCCACGGACCGACAAGGCCAGCCCGCGAGCGCACGCTGCAGCCTCTCGCAAGGCTGGCACGCCGTGAGCCGGGCACGCTCAAACCGATT
>DATMEE010000218.1:0-5611 GCA_035557035.1 Phycisphaerae bacterium | reverse complement strand
AAATTGGTAACGGCCGGCGGCGAGATCGCCTTTTTTTGCCGAAGTTGCTGCGCGCGGAGGGAAACGATCAGCGCCTCTCCGGGTCAATTCGCGACCTGGCCCATCAAATCTTGATCAAGTGGGCCGACCTGGAATCCAGCGGAAAGCTCTACACAAAGAAGGAAACCACGCTCGAAGGGGAGTTCATCTCCGACGTGTTTGGCCGCGCCCTCGGCTACACGCTCTTCTCCGAGAATCTGCCGAATTGGCATCTGGAGCAGAAGTTATCTTTGCCCGCCGGCATCGCCGATGCCGCGATCGGGATGTTCGCCGCGGACGGAACTCGCCACCTGCGGGCGGTGATCGAGTTCAAAGGACCCAAGAGCAACCTGGATCGAGACCGATCCCAGGGAAAAACGCCGGTCGAGCAATGCTGGCACTATTTGAATCTGGCCCCCGATTGTCCGTGGGGCATCGTCTGCAATTACGTCACGCTCCGTCTCTATCACCGAAACAAGACGCCTTCCGTCTATGAAGTCTTCAATCTGCAGGAGCTGCGCGAACCGGAGAAATTCCATCAGTTCTATGCGGTGTTCTCGGCGGGAGGCATTCTTCCCGATCTGCTTGGCCAGAAGGCCCGCGCCGACGCCCTGCTCGAAAACTCCGAGCATCGGCAGCTCACCGTCGGCAAGTCGCTTTACAAGGAATACAACGAAGAGCGCATCGAGCTGATTCGATTGCTGAAGTCCGCCCGCTACGGCTTCACGCTCGACGACGCGATTCGACTCGCCCAAAAAATCCTGGATCGCGTCATCTTCATCGCCTTTTGCGAAGACCGCGACCGGCTTCCCGACAAAGCCCTCGAACGAACCTGGCGCGACGTGGGCCTGTGGACCAGCGCGAAGAATCCGCGCTGGCAGAACTTCAAGAATCTCTTCAAGAGCATCAACGAAGGAAATGAACGCGCCGGCATCACCCGATACAACGGCGGCCTCTTCGATGATTCCATCGACCCGGAAATCGACGCCCTCGATCTCGACGACGAGCGCACCGAATTCTTCAAGGACCTCGGCGAATACGACTTTCGCGACGAAGTCAACGAAGAAGTCCTCGGCCACATCTTCGAGCAGTCCGTCACCGAACTGGAACAGATCCGGACCAATCCCGAGCTTCTCTCCTCGAAAGCGCCGAAAGCGCCGATCGGCCAGCGAAAGCGCGAGGGAATCTACTACACCCCGCGGCACGTGACCGAGTACATCGTCGACCACACCGTCGGAGCAGTGATCCGCGACCGGTTCGACGCCCTGGCGAAAAAGTTCGGGATCGACCCGCTCGAAGCGCCCTCTCCGAAGAAACTCGCGACCTGGATCAAGTTCAACGAAGCGCGTCTCGACGCGCTCAAAAAAATCCGGGTCTGCGACCCCGCCTGCGGCAGCGGCGCGTTCCTCATCCGCGCATACAAATGCTTCGAAGATGCTTACGACGAAGTCGTCGACGCCCTCTGCCTGGATCAACGCAATGAAAAACTATACGAGGAAATCAGCCGCACCATCCTTCAGGAGAATCTTTTCGGCGTCGATCTCTCGCCCCAGGCCGTCGAAATCACCCAGCTCGCCCTCTGGCTGCGCACCGCCAACCGCGGCCAGTCGCTGACCGACCTCTCCGATCGCATCAAACCCGGCAACACGCTGGTCGACGATGCAACCGTCGACGACAGCGCGCTCGACTGGAACAAGGCGTTTCCCGCCGTCATGGCCGCGGGCGGCTTCGACTGCATCATCGGCAATCCCCCCTACGTGAAGCTGCAAAACTTCCGCAAAAGTTCCCCGCGCGTGGCCGAATTCCTGGTTCAGCGATACCGCTCGGCGAAGACCGGCAACTTCGACATGTACCTGCCGTTCATCGAACGCGGCATCGAACTACTGAAACCCGATGGCCGCATGGGCTTCATCGCTCCAAGCGTCTGGGTCTTCAACGAATACGGCCGCGGCCTGCGCGAGCTGCTCGCGGAGACAGGGGCACTCTCGCGTTTCATCGATTTCAAGAGCCATCAGGTGTTTGAAGACGCCACGACGTACACGGCGCTTCAGTTTTTCTCAAAGAAGAAGAGCGAAGCGATCGAGGTCGCGGATGCCGGCGACGGCAACCTCGTCGATATCGATCAGCGCACCTTTTCAGTCGCTCGAAAGCGCCTGTCGGGCGATGCCTGGGCACTCCTTGGCGACGCGGATCAGCGGATTCTTAACCAGATGCGAAAGAACAGCATCACGTTGAAAGAGGCATCTGAGCAGATCTTCCAGGGTTTGATTACTAGCGCCGACGCAATCTATCACGTTCGACGATTACGCCCTGGACACTATTACTCCTACGCCCTCGAACGCGAAGTTGAATTGGAAGACGATATCGTACGGCCACTTGTATCTGGAGAGGACGCGGTCCCCTTCGCCACGCCGCCGACCGAAAAGTATCTGATCTTTCCCTACCGTCTGGCCGACGGAGGGTCCCATCTGCTCTCGGAACGGGAGATGAAGAAATTCAGACGAACATGGGCGTATCTTCAGAAAAACGAGAAAGCGCTTCGAGCGAGAGAGGCATACAGGTTTGACGACGATGAGTGGTGGCGCTTCGGTCGCCCACAGAACATCGATAAACAAGATAAACCGAAAATCGGTGTACCGCAGACGGTCAACCGTTTGCAGGCATTCATCGATCCAAAAGGAGAACGCTTTTTTAATAATGTGAGAGTAAACGGCATTCTTGAGCGATCCGATCGATCCTTTTCACTGTGGTTCTTACTTGCCCTGCTCAATTCAACTGCGCTCGACTTTTTCTTCAAGCGAATCGCCAAGCCCAAGGATCGCGAGTATTTTGAAGCGAACAAACAATTCATCGCCCCACTTCCCATCCCCAACGTCAACACCAAAGACCAGAAACCCCTCGCGAAACTGGCTCAGCAACTGGCCGACCTGCACGCCAAACGGCTCAAGGCCTCCGCCGCCGTCCATCGCCGCTTTCAGACCGACCTCCCGCCGAAACAGTTGATTGAAGTTACGCCCTTGCCGCCGGCACTCACCGGTCGATTGACCACGTTCGACGAAACGCCGCGGGCCGAAGTGCTCCGCGACATGGAGCGAATGGCCGGCCGAACGTTCAAGCCCGCCGAAAGCGGAAAGTGGGACGACTATCTCACCGAGCAGTCCGACGCCCTCGCCCGCACCAAACGCGGCATCGCCGACCGCCTCGCGGAATTGAACGACCGCGTCGACGCCCTCTTCAACCTCAGCCACGACGACATCAAAACGATTCGCGAAAAGCTCGCGTAGGGTGGGCATTGCCCACCTTCGCCGATCACTCGCCGGACCACCCGAAACCGATCACCCCTCCGGAGCGCCAAGCAAGCGTTGTTCAATGAAGGTGGCGAATGTGAAGCAATGACACGATCCCCGTCAAAACTCACGCATGCACCGTGCCCGACGGGTCCTGTTAGCTTTGTTTAGGTTGGTTTAGCTTTGCGGCTCGAAACACAAACAACGAACCGAACTTCCGGTCAGTTGGAATCCACACGGGCGCATGACGGACGCGAAGGCGGTGCATCACGGAGCGCCGAGCATGCGCACCGCCGCTTCGATCGGCAGGAGCGACGCGCGCACGGCATCATCCCCCGCCTCCAGCCGCGCACTTTTCTCGATCGTGAACGGACCCACCGCTGTCCGCGTCAGCGTCTCGCAAACCGCCCCGCAGGCCAGCGCCGCGCCCACGTCGCGAGCGATCGCCCGGATGTACGTCCCCCGACCGCAGGCGATCTCCAGCGTCAGTCGCGGCCACTCGTACGAAACCAGATCGATTCGATGCACGCGCACCGCGCGAGCCTGAAGATCCACGGCGGCGCCGCGGCGGGCGCGTTCGTAGCTTTGCACTCCGCCGACGCGGATCGCGCTGAACGCCGGCGGAACCTGCTGAATCTCCCCGCAGAGTCCTCCAAGAACGGTGCGGATTTGCTGCTCCGTCGGCGCAATCGCGCCGGCGACTTCGATAAACGGCTTTTCCGAATCGAAGGTTTCATTGGTCACACCGAGCCGCAGCGTTGTGCGGTAAGTCTTCGGCAAATTCATGAGCCGCTCGACCAGCTTGGTCGCGCCGCCGATGCACGCGATGAGTACGCCGTCGGCGAACGGATCGAGCGTGCCGGCATGGCCGATCTTCCGCACGCCGAAAACTCGCCGCAAGCGATACACGTATTGCGCGGAGCTTCGCCCGGCGGGCTTATAGAGGTTGACGATTCCGGCAAGGGCAGCGGATGGATTGAGGTTGGACTGCATCAATTTCGAGCGTTTTGTTGTATATTAGTCATCTGCACTCTATGTGGGCCTTCGCCCTGAAAGGGCGACGGAGTGTAGCCACGAGTGGAGCGAAGCGGAACCCGTGGTTTGGTCGTGCGCTGGGCTTAGTCCGCTCCGAAGGAGCGGCGGGGTCGTCAAGATGTCGCACTGTGTATGATTGGTTGTGATCCATCGCCCGAAAGCGATCCGCAAGTTGTGACAAATATGACTGCAAAGTTGGAAAACACGCCACCCGTCGTCGCCGATCATCCGAACGGCCCGTCCAACCACGTCATCATCGCCGGTTTCGGCGTCGGGGGACGGTTCATCGCGGAGTATCTTCGCGAGAAAAGCACGCCATTTGTCATCGTCGAGCTGAATCCCCTGACCTGCGATGCCCAGCGCTGCCTCGGCGTCCACGTCATCGAAGGCGACATCGCCGATGACGCCGTGCTCCGCCGCGCCGGCATCGAAACCGCTTCCGTTCTGGCGCTGGCCATTCCCGACGAAGACGCCGCCCTGCGCGCCACCGAGCGCGCCAACGCCATCCGGCCGGACATTCACATCATCGCCAGCACCCGCTACACGTCTACCGGCCTGGAAGCGCTTCAGCGGGGGGCCGACGAGGTCATCGTCGCCGAGCAGGCCGTCGCCCAGGAATTCTACCGCCGCATCGACCGCTTTATCTCGCGCACCCAGAAGAAGCGTTAGAAGAGGGTGCCATGTCGAATAGTTGCCGCGGTGGCCCGATGGCCGTTGCGTCGGCACGGAAGCGCTGCCGCGACGAGTGCATGTGTGCAGACTTCAGACGGGCGACTCAATTCGTTTAGCCCAGGTCCGAAGGACCCGGGCGGGCGGGTAAGAATGCGACGAAACCGGAATCACGGCGTGACGGGCTGCGTCTGCGGCGTGGCAATCGGCGTCTTGGCGGGCTGCGTGGAAATGACGGTGTCGCCTTCCGGCTTCGGCTTTTCGCCATCCGCCGACTCGACCGGCTTCTCGGCCGGCCGCTCCACCAGATTCCGCTTGACGACTTCGCCCGCCAGGCGTCGATAAAGGCCTTCGAGTGCCTTCTTGTCGGCATCGGCGATGTCCGCCCGCTGTTTGCTCGAAGGCAGGGTTTCCAGTCGCTTGGTCATGTCCACAAAGAGCGCGTGCAGCGGCTTTTCCAACTCTTTCTTGCGGCGATCGATGTCGCGAATCTTGTTCATCCGTTCGGCGACCGGCACATCCCGCCCGATCTTGGCCTTCTCCTGTGCCAGCTCGGCGAATTTATCCTTGTTCGCCTCGCGATACTGCTTGGCCTTGTCGAG
>DATMEE010000217.1:0-5425 GCA_035557035.1 Phycisphaerae bacterium | reverse complement strand
CACGTCATGCTCTTTCACCCGGCCATCGCGAAAATCAAGGAGATGATCGACGGCGGCAAGATCGGCCGGCTGCAATACCTCTACAGCAACCGCCTCAACCTCGGCACCGTGCGCAGCGAGGAGAACATATTGTGGAGTTTTGCCCCGCACGATATTTCCATCTTTCAGCATCTGATCGGCAAGCTGCCCACCGAAGTGCTGTCGCGCGGCGGCGCGTTCGTGCAGCCGGGCATTCATGACAGCACGATGACGATTCTCAGCTACCCCGACAACATCACGGGGCACATCTTCGTGAGCTGGCTGCACCCGTTCAAAGAACACCGCCTCGTGGTGATCGGGTCGAAGGGCATGCTGTCGTTCGACGATTCCTCCGAAGCCAAGCAAGTGCTCTTCTACGAAAAGGGCATCGACTGGATCAAGGGGGAGGCCATCAAGCGGGACGGGGCGACGGAATCGATCGCATACGATAAAAAGTCGCCGCTCACCGAGGAACTGAAGTATTTCATCGAGCGGATTGACGGCGGGCCGGTCGAAAAGGCTAACGGCGATAATGCCGCCGCGGTGCTTGAAATACTGGAGCGCGCGACCGAGAGCCTGCTGAGCGGCGCGACGGTGCCGGTCGAGCCGAAGAAGGCCAGCACGGCGGCGGACGTTCCCAAGCTTCCATATTACGTGCATCCGACGTCGTTCGTCGACGACAAGGTGACGATCGGCGAGGGGACGAAGATCTGGCACTTCTCGCACATACAGACCGGGACGAAGATCGGGAAAAAATGCTCCGTCGGGCAGAATGTCAACGTTGGCAACAACGTCACCATCGGCAACTTCGTCAAAATTCAAAACAATGTCTCGGTCTATGAGGGCGTCACCCTCGAAGATTACGTCTTCTGTGGGCCATCCATGGTCTTCACCAACGTCATGGACCCACGCTGCAAGTACCCGCAGCGCGGCACCGAGTTTTATCACAAGACGCTCGTCAAGGAGGGCTCTTCCATCGGAGCCAACGCGACCATCGTCTGCGGCAACACCATCGGCCGCCACGCCTTCATTGCCGCCGGCGCGGTGGTTACGAAGGACGTGCCGGATTACGCGATCATGATCGGCGTGCCTGCCCGCCAGCGCGGCTGGGCCTGCGAGTGCGGCGAGTTCCTTCCGAAATTTGATTCCTCGGTCGCCTGCCCGCGGTGCAAAATCCCATACACGCTGGCTAACGGGCAGCTGGCGCCGGCGAATTCTCCGCAATGAGATAGCCGCTTTTCTCCCGCCCGCCGTTTGACGATATAAAACCCCTATGTATCGAGACAAGCGCATCGCGGTGGTCATGCCCGCATACAACGAAGCCCGCAACATCCGCCGGACGCTGGCGGGCCTCCCTGATTACGTCGACCACATCGTCGTCGTCGACGACGCCAGCACCGACGACACGCCCCGCCTGCTGCAGGAGGCGGCCGCCCAGGACGCGCGGATCGTCGTTATCCGCCACACCGTGAACCAGGGATGCGGGGTCGCGAAGGCGACCTGCTATATCTGGTGCCGCGATCACGACATCGACGTGGTCGTGGCGATGGATTCCGACGGCCAGATGGACCCGGCCGAAATGCCCAGCCTGCTCGACCCGGTGGTGGAAGATCGGGCCGACTATGCCAAGGGCAATCGCCTGGTGACCGGCGAGGCATGGAAGATCATTCCGCGCACGCGCTACCTGGGCAACTCCGCGCTCACGTTGCTGACCAAAATCGCCAGCGGATACTGGCACGTCACCGACTCGCAGACCGGCTATTCGGCGCTCAATCGCAAGGCGCTGAAGCTGCTGCCCTGGGAGAGCCTTTATCCCCGTTATGGATGGCCCAATGACCTTCTCGTGACGCTCAACATCTACAACATGCGGGTCATGGACGTGCTGGTGAAGCCGATTTACGGCGTGGGTGAAGTCAGCAAGATGAGAATCTACCGCGACGTATTTCGGATGAGTTGGCTGCTGGTGCGACTGTACCTCCGCCGGTTGCTTCAAAAATATATTATTCGCGACTTTCACCCGCTTGTCTTTTTCTACGCCCTCGGCGCCATGCTGCTGCTGATCGACATTCCGTTGCTCGTGCGTCTGGTGGTGCGTTGGTTTCAGGGCGGCTCGATCACCAATATCAACATGCTGGCCGTGCTGTTCTGCACTTTCACGGGCTTTCAGTCGATCCTCTTCGCCATGCTGTTCGACATGGAGGCGAACCGGCACCTCAAGGGAAAAGAGTAGGGGCGAATGACTCGTCGCAGAACTGTCGCGTTGCTCCCCGCCCATCCTAAGCAGCTCTGGATGCTCCATGCCGTCGCCGGAGCGCTGAAGAAAACGGCCGATGCCGTCTGGGTTCTGCGCGACAAAGACTGCACCATCGATCTGGCGAAGCAGCTTGGCCTTGAATACATCATCATCTCCCGCGCCGCGACGGGTCTCGCCGGAAACGCTGCCGAGTTGTCGGCGAATGTGTTTCGCGCGTTGCAATTGACGCTCCGGCGGCGGATCGACATGTGGGTAACCAAGTACGGCGCCGCGAATATCGCCGCCCGGCTGCTGGGCCGGCGATCGATCTCTTTCAACGACGACGACGCCGACGTGGTGCCGCTGATCGCCTGGACCAGCTATCCCTTTTCTGATGCCATCATCGTGCCGCACGTCACGCGGATGGGGCGCTGGGAGAAAAAGGCCCTTCGCTATCCGGGCCATCAGGAGCTTTTCTATCTGCATCCCAGCCGCTTCACGCCGGATCCATCCATCCGACGGGAGTTGGGCATCGAGCCGGGCATGCCGTTCGCGATTCTGAGGCTTACCTCGCTTCAGTCGCATCACGATGTGCGGGCGAGCGGCATGAACGAGGCCCTGGTGCGCGACGTGATCCGCCTCGCCGAAGCGCAGACTCCGGCGATTCGCGTTCTGATTTCCAGCGAAAAGCCGCTGACGCCCGAATTCGAGCCGCGCCGCTTCCCGCTTCCGGCCTCGCGAATCCACCACGCCCTGGCGATGGCCGAGTTTTTCGTCGGCGACAGCCAGAGCATGACCACCGAGGCGGCCATCCTGGGCACGCCGGCATTCCGCATCAACACTTTCGTGCAGCAGATCGCGGCCATGGAGGTGATGGAGCACTGCGGGCTGGCATTTGGATTCGTGCCGGGAGATGAGTTTGTCTTATTGGAGGCGCTGCGGGAGACACTAGGCATGGCCGACCGTCGGGCGGTGTTCGCTCAGCGCCGCAGCGCCATGCTGCGGACGATGGCGGATCCATTGCCGCTATTCGTCGGCGTCATCGAGCGGCGCCTCGAAGGCGTGCCGCTCGTCGATATTCGCCAGTGGTTTGCTCAGCAAGTTCGGGCACAGCAATCGAGCCAGTCCATTACATGAACTCACAAGGAAGACCGAACCATGAGTGCTTCACCACAGGGCCTTTCATTCCTGAAAAAGCTCGATCGTCCGGCGCTCATCGCCATGATCCACGTTGGCGCGCTTCCCGGAACGCCGCGTTGCGCAAAATCGGTGGCGGAGTTGTGCCGCGATGCCGTCACGGAAGCCAAAATGCTGGCCCGCGCAGGCGTCGACGCCATCATGCTTGAAAACATGCATGACGCGCCCTATCTGAATCGGAGCGTTGGACCGGAAATTGTCGCCGCCATGACCGCCATTTGCTCGGCCGTCCGCGCCGAAGTTAGTCTTCCACTGGGCCTGCAAATCCTCGCAGGCGCGAATCGGGAGGCCGTCGCCGTCGCCTTTGCCGCCGATTTCCAATTCATCCGTTGCGAGGGCTTCGTCTTCGCCCACGTCGCCGATGAAGGACTCATGCCCGAGGCCGACGCCGGTCCGCTGCTGCGCTATCGCCGGATAATCGGCGCGCAGCGCATCGCAATCCTCGCCGACATCAAGAAAAAGCACGCGGCCCACGCCCTCACCGCCGACGTCGATCTTGCCGAAACCGCGCGCGCCGCCGTCTTCTCCGGCGCCGACGCTGTGATCGTGACGGGGACCGCCACTGGTCGGCCGGCAAACGCCGACGACGTGGCATCCGTGGCCGACGCCGTCGACGAACCCGTGCTCGCGGGCAGCGGCGTCACGCCCGAGAATCTCGCCTCAATCGCGGCCTTCGCAGATGCGGCAATCATCGGGAGCTATCTCAAAAAGAACGGTCTCTGGGAAAACGGCCCCGACCCCAGGCGCGTGAAAGCGATGGTGAAGGCGATTCGCCAGTGCAGGAAATAGGGAATGGATTCCGGACAGCGCCATTCGCAAGCTGGACGAGCCTTTGGGCAATTCCGCCCACGCGAATCAGCGATTGCATTCCATTCAAATATTCGTCAACATGGTATCGGGGCATGAAGGCATGAGAAGAATCACGGCATTTACGTTGCTGGAGCTTTTGGTCGTCATTGCGATCATCGCCCTGTTGATCTCCATTCTGCTCCCTTCGCTCTCCGCCGCCCGCGAACGGGGAAAGGCGGTGGCGTGCCTTTCCAACCTTCGCGAGTTGTCGCGCTCGGCCACGCTTTACACGGTCGATTTTGAAAAGTTCCCGCCGTGCCTCGACAACTACACCGCATCAGGGCTCTCGCCCAGTCAGCCGGGACTGGACTGGCTGGGCATCGGAAATCAGGCCGGCGCATATGCGCCCGGCGATCCCTTCAGCCCGAATACCGGCACGCCCCTCGGCTTCACCGCCGCTCCGAAATTTGGATTGCTCTACCGCTACTACATGGCGGACAACCTGGTGCTGTGCCCGGCGGATTCGTTCACGCCGAGGCCCGGCACGGCCAACAACGGCGAGATGGTGCCGCGCGGCAATGGCAAGTTCAGCTACACGATGATGGCCGGCCTGGGACTGCGCCTACCCACGGCGATTCCGGCGGCGCGGTCCCGAAAGGGGACGATGGTGAGCGCCAGCGATGCACCGCTTTTCGTGGAGGAAAGTCCGGCGGGGAACGGCGGCGCGGGCGGCATCAATCAGAACAACATGGAAGGCAACTGCTGGAACCAGGATCGCGTCGTGCAGCGGCACGCGCCGTTTCTGGCCCGCAGGGGACGCGGTCCCGGCGCCAGCGCGCCCGCGGTCATCAATCAGGGCGTCACGATCGTCGGCTTCGCCGACGGCCACGCCGCCACGGTGCGGACGAATTTCGGCATGACCGAAACCGATCTGCTCACGTCGCCCGATTTGATTCCCAACAGCGTCAAGGGGCTGATGGAGCGATTTGGCGTGCTGACGTGGGACACCAATTTCGACGACTATCTTGAATTGATCCGCTAATACAGAGCCGCGCCCGTCGGGTCGCCGCAGAGGACTCGTTGTGGCAAGAAGCAGTGGCCGTTCTGCGCGGCCGAGGGGCCATTGCGGTTTAGGCAAGACCAATGCTTCGATATCAACGTTAACGATGACAATACCAGTCCTATCAA
>DATMEE010000216.1:0-3551 GCA_035557035.1 Phycisphaerae bacterium | reverse complement strand
CGCTCGGCGATTACCGATTCTCCACCGCCGACATCAATCCCTTCGCCGGCGGCGCACAGACTACGCTCACCCGCGCCGGAACGCCCTTCTGGGATTATCTGGACGAACGCGGCATCCCCGTCCAAATCTACAAAATCCCCGCGAACTACCCCCCCAGCGAATCGACCCACGGCCACACGTGCTGCCTGGCCGGCATGGGCGTTCCTGACGCACTCGCGACACACGGCACCTACCAGCATTTCTCCAACGAGCCGCGCGCCGCGGGCACGGTCGGCGGCGGCCGGCGCGACCGCATCACCAAGGATTTCAAGAACGGCGGCTACATCGCAACGATGCACGGCCCGCCCAATGAATACAAACCCGCCAGCCGCCGAACCGGCCAGCCGCCGGACTTGACCATCGAACTGCGCCTTTACCCGGACCCGCAGAATCCGTGCGCGAAGATCACCTGGGTCAACGCAGGCATCGCCGCGAATGAAAACAAGGAAATCATTCTCAACGAGGGCGAATGGAGCGACTGGCAGGATGTGTACTTCCTCAAAACGCCGGTCGGCCCGTCGCTGCCGACGATGGCCCGCTTCTACCTTCAACAAGTCCGGCCGAATCTAAAGTTGCTCGTTTCGCCGTTGAATTTCATCCCGACGAATTGCGCTGCGACCATCAGCGAGCCGCCCGAATTCGTCGCGGAAATCGGCGAAGGCATCGGCCCCTTCTACACTCAGGGCTTCGCTGAATCATACAAGGCCCGCCACAACAACGATCTAAGCGACGAGGAATATCGCGCCCAGGCCGATCTCGTGCTGGATGAGAGCTTCAAGATGCTCGACTACGCCCTTGAGCGCTACGTCGACGGCGTGCTCTTCTTCTATTTCTCCAGCACCGATTTGCAGGCACACATCTTCTGGTGGGACTCCGATCGGCCCCACCCCTTCCGCTCGCCGGAAGATGCAAAAAAATATCACGCGGTCATTGAGCAGGTTTACGAGCGAATGGATGAAGCGCTCTTAAAGTGCATTACCGCGCTGGGCGACGACGCAACCTGCATCGTCATGTCCGACCACGGCTTTGGAAACTTCCGCCGCCAGTTCGGCCTGAACTCCTGGCTTCGGGCAAACGGCTATCTTGACTCGCAGGATGACGTATTCTACGGAAAAACCGACTGGTCGAAGACGAGGGCCTATGGCCTCGGCATCAATGGTCTCTATCTCAACCAAAAAGGCCGCGAGCGCATGGGGATCGTCGAGCCATCCGATCGCTTCGCACTGCTCGATGAAATCTCCAAGAAGCTGTTGGACTTTGAGGACCCCGGCGAGCCGGGTAGTCATCCGATCAAGCGCGTCTATCGCGGCGACCAGATTTACAAAGGCCCCGAGGCCGCCCACGCACCGGATCTCGTCATCGGCTACGAGCGCGAATACCGGGCAAGCTGGGCGACCTGCACCGGCTACTTCGACAGTGCCGTGATGCGCGACAACAAGGAAGCATGGAGCGCCGATCATTGCGTCGCGCACGACCTGGTGCCGGGAATCCTGCTGACGAACCGGCCGATCGCCGCGGCCGCGCCGTCGCTGATCGACGTCGCGCCGACGATCCTCGCGGAATACGGCATCGCCACGCCCGAATCGATGGAAGGCCAGAGCTTTCTCAAGTAAAACAGAGCCGCGCCCGTTAGGAAGTGGTGGGCGCGACACAGGAACAGTCTCCGCGTCGGCGCATGACGTTGATTGATCGAACTGAAAAAATAATGAAACCCCTTTGACATGAGGAATCACCGTGTTTGGCGGAAACATCAAAATCGACAAGGCCCTTCTGGAGCGCGTGCGAAAATACGCCGAAGCCGCCGGCTATGGCAGCGCCGACGAATTCATCACACACGCCATCGAAAAAGAACTGACCGAACTCGACAAGGTCAAAGGGGCAGGCGCCGAAACCGACCCGGCCGTCCTCGAACGCCTGAAAGGACTGGGATACATTGAATGAATAGCGAATGATGAATAGCAAATTACGAAATCCCGTTCGCAGATTTTGCCATCCCTTCGATTGCTTTCGCTATTCGCTATTCATAATTCGCCATTAGCCATGAACTCCATCCTCGACGCCATAACCTGGTTCATGAACTTCCTCGGCGACGCGGTTTTCGCCGCGCTCTCCATCTTCTCGCCCGCCGTTGCCCTAGTCATCATTTCCGCCGTCGTCGGCTGGCTCATGCTGCTCATCTGGCGCTACACCTCGAATCAGGCCGCCATCAAGCAGGCCCGCAACCAGATCGCGGCGCACCTGCTTTCCACCCGATTGTTCCGCGATAACCTGGCCGTCACATTTCGCGCCCAGCGCATGATCGTCTGGCACGCCCTCCGGCTCCTGGGCTATTCCCTCAAACCCATGCTCATCATGCTCGTGCCCTTCGTCCTGGTCATGGCACAGATCGGCCTTCGCTACGAATTTCAACCCCCCCGAGTAGGAGATGTCATCCGCGTGACAGCGACGTTGAAGCCCGCCGCGAGCGAGGAAGAGTTTTCGCAGCGCCTGCTCGGACCCGGCTCCCAGTTGGAATACAAGCCCGAATTCCAAAAAAAACGCCACGACCCCTGCCGCGCCGCACCCATCCGAACCGTCGATTGGCGGCTCACCCCCCTCAAACCCGGCCGGCAGGTGTTGCTGTTTGGCGACGATCACGACTTTGTCAGACTCCCCGTCGAAGTGGGCGAGAACTTTGCCCGCCTCAGCAGCATCCGCGGCGGAAGCTGGTACGAACGCCTTCTCTATTCCGGCGAGCCGTCGATTCCGGCGAAATCAATCTTCGAATCGATTCGAGTTCACTATCCCCCCCGCTCAACACCGATCCTGGGCTACGACGTTCATTGGCTAGTCACGCTGTTCATACTCTCGATCGTCTTCGCGCTGCTCCTTAAACCCTTTATGAAGGTTCACATCTGAACCGCCCCAAAAACCTCGGCGAGACCCGTACGGGCTTAGCCGGCGATGGCTCGTTGTCATCGAACCAAAACAGTAACTTTTCTTGACACCCGCCGCCTGTAGAGGGTGTAATCGCGCACCTATCCAAGCCATCCCGAGCGATGCGCTGTTTTTCCAGGGAGGCTCACATGAAAAACAGATGTCTTTTCCAATCCATTGTGATTTTTCTTTGTTGTACGGGGGTTCACGCTCTTCCGGCGGAGAATCCTTTAGCGCGAATGGCCGGACCCGCCGGCGGCGGCGATCTCGGCCGTTGCTGCTTCTGGGGGTTCAATCCTTCCGAGCCGCTGTGCGAAGTCACCACTCAGGAGCAGTGCTTCAACAACACCGCGCCCATTTCGTGGACGCCGGGACTCACTTGCGAGACACCCTGCGAGGTCTTCGCCGGCTGCGGCACGCTCGGCCCCGGCCCGCAAAGTTGCACGATGTTCCACGCCGACAACGGCGAAAGCTTTGCCCTCGAGAACGACGCAGCGCCATTTAACGGCCACGTCTTCGTCCGCGGCGTCGTCGAGCCGGAATCTTCACTTTGTTTTCCAGTGATCGTGACGGCCCTGCGCGACAACATCATTTGC
>DATMEE010000215.1:0-2477 GCA_035557035.1 Phycisphaerae bacterium | reverse complement strand
GTCATGACGTTTCGCGAAAGCTCCATCCCACGCCTCAGCGTGGTCAGCCCGAGATACTCGCCCGCCTCATAATTCTCCGGGCTCCACAGCGGCAGGAACGGTCCCTGCTCGACCGCGAAGGGCGCATCGAGAACTCTTGTGACCGGGGTGTAGCCGTTATCGAGCGCGGCCGCGTAGACGAACGGCTTGAACGTCGAACCCGGTTGCCGCATCGCCTGCATGGCGCGGTCGAATTGGCTCGAGCCGTAAGAGAAGCCGCCGGACAACGCCACGATGTGCCCGGTGAAGGGGTCGATCGCGACAATGGCCCCGTTGACGGCCGGAACCTGCCGAAGCCCGAATGTTCCGGCTTCCGTCCCCTCGCCCGCCAGAGCCTCCACATAGACGACATCGCCCGGTTTGACGACGTCGGCGGGGCGCCTCACTTCGGGGCCAAGGCGATTGTTGATGCTCGGCCGTGCCCACGCAAGGCCGGACAGCGGAATGCGGCCGGCGTCCCCTTCGCGCAAGGTGATTTCAGCTTCGTTTTTCGGCGTGTAACCCGTGACGATCGCAACCCGCCACGATGGAACGCCGGATCTGTTGGGTGTGGCCTTCAGTTCGGCTGCCCAATCGCTCTTCAAGTCGAGTTTCTTCAGAGCGCCACGCCAGCCATGGCGGTGATCGTAGGCGATGAGGCCACGGCGCAGATTGCGCACGGCGATATCCTGAAGCCGCGTGTCGAGGGTCGAGCGGACCTGCAATCCGCCGTCGTACAGAGCCTTCTCGCCGTACTGAGTGAAGAGAACGCGGCGAACCTCTTCGACGAAATAGTCGACGTCGGCAACGACCGCACCGAAGGGACGATTGGAGGCGACAAGCTGCTCTGCCGCCGCCGTCTTCTCGTCTTCGGCGGTGATGTAACCGTTCTCCTCCATCTGACCGAGGACGTAATTGCGCCGTATGACCGCGGCATTGAGGTTCCGCCGCGGATTGTAGTTTGAGGGCGCCTTCGGCAGAGCCGCAATAAACGCCGTCTGTGCGAGCGTGAGTTCGTTCAATGACTTGCCGAAATAGACGGTGGCTGCGGCCGCCACACCGTAGGAATTCTCGCCGAGGAATATCTCGTTCAGATAGAGCTCGAGGATCTTGTCCTTTGTGAAGGTGCTGTCGATGCGCATCGCCAGAACCATCTCGCGAATCTTGCGCGAGAAGGTGCGCTCGCTCGACAGCAGGAAGTTACGCGCGACCTGCTGCGTGATGGTTGAAGCGCCCTGTGCGCGCTGGTCCGGGTTGCTTAAATCCGCGACGATGGCGCGCAAGATGCCCAGCACGTCGATGCCGGGATGGCTGTAGAAGTTCTTGTCCTCGGCCGAGAGGAACGCCTGCTTGACCTGATCGGGGATCGCATCGATGGGGACGAACAAGCGGCGCTCGCGCGCATATTCGCCGATCAGCGTGCCGTTGCCGCCATACACGCGGGTGGTGATGGGCGGCTCATAATGGGCCAGGGTATCGTAGCTCGGGAGGTCACGGGTGACCCAATAGACAACGCCCGCCGTCGCAAGGGCGCCGGTCAGCGCTATCGCTGCAATGCCGCCCAGCACCACGTTGCGGACAGTTTTCATCGAAATTCTATTCACCGGCACCTCAACTTTCCTCGGCCGACTGGCAGTCCATACCATTCCCAATGTGGCAGGAGAAAGACTACCGGCTGACCTTCAAAAAGGGGTGAAAAACATCCCCGTTTTGTACCACTCATGGAACTGCCGCCTGCCGTCCGGACAGCCCCGCTTCAGCTGAAAAATGCCCATCGATGGCGGCGACCAGCGATCCGGCGACTTTCACTCGCCACGCGGACTTCGCCATCTCGGCTTCGTCGGCGGAATTGGACAGGTACCCGAGTTCGACCAGTACCGCCGGAATATCCGGCGCCTTAAGCACGGCAAAACCCGCCGAGCGGTGCGGAGACGTCGGCCTGACCATGGTCGCACGCGGCAGCACGGTGAGCACCCGCTCCGCAAACCGCACCGAGCGGTTCATTGTATCGCGTTGTGCGAGATCGATCAGGATAGAGGCGACGGGACTGTTGTCGCCCGAGAGGTCGACACCGGCGATCACGTCGGACATGTTTTCCTTCTCGGCCAAAGTCGCCGCTTCGCGGTCCGATGCATCTTCCGAGAGAGTGTAAACCGAAGCCCCCCTGATATCCCTGTGATCGTTTGAGTCCGCATGCAGGGAAACGATCAACTCAGCATGCGCCGCTCTGGCGATGTTCACCCGTTCGCGCAGCGGAATGAAAACGTCGGTATCGCGTGTGAGTTGCACGCGATAGCGGCCGGTCGCCTCAAGCGCCCTGCGAAGTTCCTTGGCCACGTTCAGGACGAGATCCTTTTCCCGGATCCCGCTGCGGCCCTGGGTGCCGGGGTCGATTCCACCATGGCCGGCGTCGATTACGACGACCCGTTTGCCAGCCTCGCTGCGACTGGCTGGGGGCA
>DATMEE010000214.1:0-7580 GCA_035557035.1 Phycisphaerae bacterium | reverse complement strand
TGGCCGTCTTTCCTTCTTCCCAGTTTCGCAGCGTGGTCGTGACGTTCGAGAAATTCGTCGACATGAGGTGCAGGTCTTTCTCGTGCAGCTCCTTCTGCTTCTCATCGAGAATCACGCCCCATTCGTGGTTGCCGTCCAGAATGGCCGTCTTCGCTGCGTCATAAATCGGCATGGCCCGGGCCGCCCACTTCATCATCGATTTCGGATCGTTCTCCTTGCGGCCCAGCTTCATGTCGATCGATTCCTGCAGAAGCTCGCGCACTTCGGTCTCATGTTGATCGAGGAATTCGCGGACGCGCTTCTTGAGGAGCAACCGCGTGTATTCCTCCTGCTGAGGGGTCAGGGTGTACCGCCGGCCGATCTGCATCACCGCCTCGTCCATCATCTGCTCGGCGTCCCAGAGCATGGGATCGTTGGGATGCGACTTGGAGGTGGGACGAGCGGTTGGTTGCGTCGAGACGCTCGGCGGGCCGTCGGCCTTCTTGGGCTTTTCCTGGGCCGGTGCCGCGGACGCAAAGACCGTCGGGGCGAGAAGCCCGACTGCAATAAGGAGCGTACGATTACGCTTCGGCCGAGCGGCGCTCGGCCTCCGCATGGAACATGAATACGTCATTTTCTCTGGCTCACAACCTGCCACGAATCAATACCTTTCGGCGTAACGGCTTATACCCGCAATCTCCGCAACATTGTATGGGAGCAAGCCTTCCCGGGTTGCAGAAGTCAGCGGCCTCTCATCCGCCGATCCTGCTGCATCTGACGGCGAATCAAGTCTACCGTCGGCTATCTGTCCGTCGGGCTTCGCATTCAGGGTGCCACCATATCTTACGATGCCACAGAAGGTAACAGTCGCTCAATTCGGACTTTTTTGGTCGGGGCAGCGAATGGTATCTTTTTTGAACGATGAGATTCTTCAAAAGGCCGGTTCTAACCCGGTGCCCGATAAGCGCTTCGCCTATCTCAGGCGAAGCGCTTCGGTTCGCGGCGTTCTCATCCTTGCTCAACTGTGGTTCGGTTCAAAGGTCTGTTCGATGAACGCAAGAGCAGGGAACTCTGTATCGCTCCGCAGAAGTTTCGGGATCCAGCCCTGTGCTCGCGGGGAGAATTTTTTGGGGATCGAGGAGTTCGTTCTCATCCATTCCCGCCGGCCGCTTCAGACAAATTTTAGCGACTTAAATTGACGACCCGTGTATGCTGTGATAGAAGAAAAGGTCTCGCATATCTGAACGAGACGGCCCTTGAACGAATTCTTCAACCCGGGGACGGAGTCTCCCTATAGGCGATATCGAGGTGCGGCTTCAAATGCTCTTCGCGGCCCTTATTTCAATTGCCTGTCCGTTGATGGCCGCGACCGCGACCCCGCCTGAATCGCGTTCCCTCGACGGCGCCCAACGCCAAAGCGCTCCCTCATTCGATTCCACCACGCAAGTGCCAAGCTCGAGGCCTCAAAGCGCGGCGGAAGAGCTCGACGAATTCGTGCGCCTCATCACCGGGGCCAACACCCCAGAAGCCCGGGAACTCGGGGCCCGCAGCCTGCTTCGTCACGGCTCGGAAGATGCGGCTCGGCGACTCGTTCAGATTCTGGAGACGGCGAACGATTCACTGGCGAAGATCGCGGTCTGCCGGGCAATTATCTCGTTCGAATCGCCGAATTCGCTGCTGCTGGATCCGCTGATCTCGCTTCTGGGGCAAAATGCGCCCGAGGTCGGGCCGCTGGTGGGGGCGGCCCTTCGCCGATTCGACCGCGACGAAGTCATCCCCCGGTTGCGGGCAGTCGGCGCCGATAACAAGCAGGCCCTGGAGCGGCGCAGCGCCGCGATCGGGGCGTTGGGCACGCTCGGAGACGACCTGGAGGCCGCCAAGGCCCTCATCGAGCTGCTGCAACAGCAGCCCGACGCGACGCGCGGAGCGATATTTGACGCCTTGTCTGAAGTCGCGGGCATTCGCATCGGCGACGCCGCGGCGGCGACGCTCTGGTGGGACGACCACCGCGACATGGAGCCGATCGACTGGCTTCGACAGGTCAATCAGCGGCGCAAGGATGACTCGCAGCGCCTTCGCGCCGACCGCGAGGCGCTGCTCGCGCGGCTCGTCGTTGCCTATCGTGAGGCCTACTTGTTGATGCCCGAAGCCGAGCAGTCCAAAAAGCTGCTCGCGTTTCTGAGCGACGATGCCGCAGCCGTGCGCGCCCTCGCGCTCGACCTCATCGATGGGCTGATCACCGACCGCAAGGAAATCAGTTCCGACACGCGCCGGCAACTGCTCAAGCTGGTGGCTGACACGAACCCCATCATCCGGCGACGCGCCGCGGGCATCGTGGGCGACCTGCGCCCCGCCGGCGCGGGCGAGGTTTTGCGAAGCGCCCTCGCGGTGGAACTTGAGCCGGCCGCCCGGGTGGCTCAAGTGAACGCGCTCGGACGCCTCGACGACGTTCATTCGATCCCGGTCCTGATTGCGCGGCTCGACGATCCCGCGCGGGCGGTCATGATTGAAGCCATCGCGTCCCTCGGCCAGGTGGCGCGGCGCGGTGTGGCCGGCGCCGACGCGGTTGAAAGCGTGGTGGCCGCGATCTCGGGCCGCTTCGATTCGCTGGCTCCCGACGATGACGAGTGCCGCACGCGCTGCATCGAAGCGATGGGCCGGATCGGGGCGGAGGCCTTTCGACCGCTGCTCATTGTGGAAACAACGGGCGCCCGAAGCACCGGCCCGCGCAGTGCCGCGATATTGGCGCTATCCGGTTATTCGAACAGCGCGAAATCGCTCCGCGGCCTCGTCGCGGCGCAGGAACCGGACATCCGCCTCGCCGCGGTGCACGCTCTCGGTCGGTGCGGAAGCAAGAAGCAGGATTTGGAGGCCCTTTCGATCTGTCTGGACGCGGATCAGGAGCCGAACGCGACGGTCCGCGAACGGGCCTGGGAAAGCTATCTGATCATCGCACGGCAACTGGCCTTCAAGCACCAGATGGAAATCACCCAACAGTTCGATCGGCCCAACGATCTGGCGGCACAGCGTCGACGCGCGGATTTCCTGCTGGCCATCATAAATGGCAACGGGACCGATCGGCCCAACGCGCTCACCCCGGTGCAAAAGCTCTCGATCTACGAGGCCTTGGCCGATGCCCAGTCCGCGTTGCTCGACCATGATGCGGAGGTCCGCGCACTCGACGAGGCGCTTCGTCTGGCCGCCGAGGCGGACGTGGATGGCGTCTTCGATTTGCAATCACGGCGGATCGTGGCCCTGGTGCGGGCTTATCGGGCCGCCGCCGCCGTTGCCCGCTTCGCCGAATACGCGGCAAGCCTGTCGGGCGATTCCGACAAAACACGGGTAAGAAAGCTGGCGGAGACTCTTGCCGGCGCGATCAAGTCCCGCGCCGCGGAAGCCGTCACGGGCGACGAGTTCACCCGGTTGCTCGAGTTCATCGATATCGCGATCCCCGCGGTGGCGGGTGTCTCTGCCGATGCTGCCGCGGAACTCAAGAACGCTCGGGCGGACGCGGAAGAGGCGCGCCTCGCGGCCCTCAACCGCCTGCTCGATTCGCCGGGAACCGAAAGCGAAGTGATCGAGCTTCGGTCTTTCGGACCCGAGCTGGTGCTGCCCGCGATTTCCGAACGCCTCTCCAAAAGCGGTCCCGAGCGGCCCTCGCCCGATCGCGAGGCGCGGCTCATCGAAGCGGCCAAGATGCTGGCCCCGGGCTGGACGGGCTACGCGGCCGGAGCGACGGAGGGCGATCGTCGCGGCGCGATCGAAGCGCTGGCGCGCCTGGCGCCACCCGCGGGCGAGCCCGATTCAGGCGTGTCAGATCAGTGACACCAATCATCCGGCTCCGCCGGTCGCATTTCACGCCATGCACGATGGAGCGCGACGATTCCCGCTGGCCGGCAAGTTCTGCGCCGAAAATAATCTCAGGATTTCCTTGCATTTTCCCTCTTTTGTAGACATAATTAAGCAGGCACATGGAGCGATCCGGCGCTGAGCGGGGACACGGCTTTCGGGCCGCAACCGCAAACCCGAGTCGAGCACCCTTGTGTGCGAACTGCGACAGTACGGCAGTCATATACGGTAGGGTTTCCGCCTCGTCGCTCGCTGTGCCTTCTTTTGTACGTTTCGGCCGATCTCGGCCTTTGATTGCGCGGGCAGGAATCAGATATGGAGAAATGCTTGCGGGCGCATTTTTCGCGTGCGCGCTATCAGGATGTCAAGACGACGTCCATGATGCCGGGACCTTCCCATGTCCAGCGGTCGTCACTCGTCCAGCGGAGCGCCGCCAACATGCCCGCATACTCGCAGGCCGCGTGAAAAAGCGTCTCATCGGGACAAACGCGGATGTCCTGTCCGAAAATGACCACCGGATGCATGAGCGCATTTTCATATTCCCGCTGAAATGACGGATCGCGACGCGCCTCCCGGTCGTGGCGTATCTTCATCTCCAGCCGGATGCGCCAGAGATGGCGCTGCACTTCATTCAGCTTTTCCGAGACGTCGTTGCAACAGCGGATCGATTGGGCGGGCGACAAGGCCCGAAAATCCATCGGCGCCTGCGGATCGACGAAGGGAAACAGCCAGCACAGCGCGCAAAACTCGCCCCATATTTGCCGCAGGCGCAAGAGCGCCTCATCGGCCGAATAGGACTTCACCACCTCCCGGTCCACCAGCATGTCCCGTCCGCACGTCACGGGGCCCGGCGACGGCGTGCGGATGTCATCGAGCGGACCGCTTCCGGATGCACCCGCCGCCTCCAGCTTGCGCTCGTATGCGACGCGGAGTGACACCACGTTGGCCTGCGCCGCCAGCGCCGCCGCGGCGATGTCCTCCATCGAACGCGGCGAAAGCGCGGATAAGCACTGCGGAAGCTCCATGGCCTCCATGATAGCCTCGAACGGCGCGGATTTCGACAAACAGCGCGCCTGTCGTCACGCCCGGACAAGTTCATCGGAATGTCTTCAGCCGAACCTGACGACGAGAAGGTCAGCGCCGGCGAATCCGGGCCAGACTTCCCGCGAGAAGCATGGCAAGCGTGGCCGGCTCGGGAACGACCGTGCCGGGGTTGCCAATCTCGCCGAGCGAAGAGGTATATGAGCCGTAAGCATCGTTGGCCGCCGCGCGCTCCCAGAGCGACGCATGATTGGCGCCGTACGCTGCCGGCGTCGTGGCATTCCCGCTGAAGCCGTTGGTTCGCGGGCCCCTGGCCGGGCTGCCGACCGGCGCCTGGTCGTTATAGGTCAGCCGATCCACGAGATTGTTGCTCGCGTCATAGAGGTTGATCTCGTCATTGCGGCCGATGTTGTTGGTATTGCCCCCGACGATGCTGACGCCGCTGAGCCCCCAATTCGCCGCAAAGTTCGCGGCGGTCTCATCGGTGAAAATCACGGACTGGCCCGGCGTCACCACGCCAAACCCACTCAGACTCTGGCTTCCCGGTGTCTGGCCGTTGTCATCGAAGCTCCAGCCGGTGAAGTCGACGTTTCCCGGCCCGGTGTTCGTGATTTCGACGTATTCTCCGATGTCTCCCACGCCGAGTCCGTTGTACATCCATTCGGTGATCACGATGCTCGCATGGGCAGAGACGGTGGTCAGTGCGACCAGGGCGGCCGCCATTGAAACGATGGATCTCATTTGGTTTGCTCCTTTTCTCCTCTTGATCGATGCGGGAAATCGCGCGTCGCGAGCCCTTCTTTCTGCGGAAGCGTACGCGCAGCGTGCTAAAGGGATTCGTGGGAATTGTTAAGATTGCATGAACGGATCATTCCGGCGATCTCGCTGTTTTCATCGCGCGCAGGCGGCTCCGGCAACCTGTCGTTTTCGTCGCCAGGCACCTGAATCCTTTCATGCGGCAATATGCCATGCAGATGACATCCTGACCCGCAGGATGATCGCGAGCCGTTCCGGCCGCCGAAATCCGTGCTCTCGCGACGATTCGGCAGCATTTCACATCGACCGGCCGGACCGGCCCTGTCCGTGGCAAAAAAGAACGTTGATTGGGGGCAACATGCCGTTATCTCAGGAAAATTCTGATTGTTTCGCGCCGCCGCAACACGGTAGGCTCCTTTCCGATAATCCATCGCAGCCTGGCGCGAATTGATTCACACCCCCTCAAGGCCTTGCAGCCGAGCGCCCAGGCACGCCTCCCTCCCTCCGAACGGTACGCCGTTCGCAGTAAACGACTTACGACTCGCCCGCGGAAATCGTGTCAGCTCGCGTACTTTTTGCGGACATCCCCAGTGCAGCCCTGGCCACGCCGTTGCGCTGGTCAGCCGATAAACCAACAGAGGGTTCGAAATCCCATGACCCGACGCCGAACTCGAAAAATCACGCGCTTCGAATGCCTGGCGGTGCTGATCGCATCGTTCCTGGCTGGGGCCGGCCTCGGCTGCGAGACCCAGGTTCTCGACAGCACGCCTGCGGCGAATCTTTCCCCTGAGATCCTCGATACCGTCCCTGGTGTCGACGATGCCCCGGCTTCGAGCGGGACACCGGCGGCGAGCGAACTCGAGCAACTCGCGCTCGAACGCGTGAATCGAGCGCGGCTTCGGCCGGCGCAGGAGGCAAATCGCGGCGGAATCGCCATCGACGAGGGTGTGCCGGGGCAAATCGACCTGAATCCCAAGCCGGCCGTCGCGCTGAGCGGAATCCTGCGCGACGCCGCCATGCAGCACAGCCGGGACATGCTCGACCGCGACTTCTTCGCTCATCAAAACCCGGATGGCCAATCGCCCGGAGATCGCGTGCTGGACGCGGGTTATCCCTGGACCACGGTGGGCGAAAATCTCGCGTGGAACGGCACGACCGGCGTGCTCGATCCCGTCGAGACGATTGAGCGGCAGCATGACGACCTCTTCATCGACAAGGAGATCGAAGGCCGCGGCCACCGCGTCACCATGCTGCACGAGTCGCTGCGGGAAGTGGGCATCGCCATCGTTCGCGGGAGCTTCACATCGGGGGACACAATCACTTATACCGATTCGCTGATGCAGACGCAGGAATACGGAACGTCCACGTCACAGGCGACGTTCGTCCTCGGCGTGGTCTATGACGATCACAATGCCAACGGTCAATACGACTTCGGTGAGGGCCGGCCGGGTGCGGTAGTAACGATGGGCGACCAAAGCGCGACGACCAACCAGGGCGGGGGCTACGTCTTTCGCATCAGCGAGGGGGATGCATACACGATCACCTTCGAGACGGGTCCATCCGTGGAACTGACGATTGAGCCGGGCGATGCAAACATCAAGGTCGATTCAATCGACGGCTCGCGCGTGCAGGTGAACCTGGGCTTGGGCGTGTTGCGGTAAATCTGCTCGACTGCAGAAAAAGCAGCAGGCGCGATTCGCGGCCGCCGGGATCATCGCATTCGACTTGCCTTACCTCTACGCCGGCGACGGATCGGTCGCCATGCCCATTCGCCGCAGCCAGCGGTAATGCGAGGCCAGGCCGGCCAGGAAGGTTTTCGACGCCTTGTATTTCAGCCCGAACTCGACGCACGTCTCCTCCACGAGGACGGCCAGCTTCGGATAATGAATGTGACAGATCTGCGGAAACAGGTGGTGCTCGATCTGAAAGTTCAGGCCGCCGACCAGCCATGCAAC
>DATMEE010000213.1:0-3703 GCA_035557035.1 Phycisphaerae bacterium | reverse complement strand
CGCAGAAATGTGAAACTGGCCGAGTGCCCCAGCTATGGCCAATCCATCTTCGAATACGCCCCGCGGAGCAACGGCGCCACCGATTACCTCGCCCTGGCGGACGAGGTGCTGGCGCTCCTGGACGGACGGAGCGAGCCTGAGAAACAAATGGCTTTCTCAAAAAACGACGCGAGCGCCGCACAGACGGCACAAGAATCCTCGACGGGTCAGTCGGTCTCGATGCCGGTCGTCCCTGCGGCGCCGTCCGCGCCCCCCAAACGAATTGCCCCAAGCCCCGCGGGCGGCGAATCACTGGTCGTGGTTCAGGCCACATCCGTGGTTGAAGCAGCGGCGGTCGTGGGATCATCGATTGAATGAGGCGGTCCTCCGCCATCCGCGAGTCCGAGGACGCAATGCCGGCCGCTCGACGCCGATGGATCACGATCGTCTGGCTCGGTAGTTTTCTGGCCGCTTTCGTCGCGACGCACCTGCCGCCATCCAGGTTGCCGACCGTTCCCTGGATCAGCGACAAAGTCGAGCACGTCGGCGCATTTTTCTTTCTCGCGTTGATCAGTGCGTGGAAGTTCCAACTCGCGCAGTG
This sequence comes from Phycisphaerae bacterium, assembly GCA_035557035.1. GTDB lineage: Bacteria > Planctomycetota > Phycisphaerae > UBA1845 > UTPLA1 > JADJRI01. The sequence continues at coordinate 3,123 of DATMEE010000213.1, read as the reverse complement.
GCCCGTATGGCTCGGCAGGTTTGCCCTGACGCTCGCGTTTCTCGCCCTGTACGCGGCGGTCGATGAATGGACCCAGCCCTGGGTCGGGCGATCCTGCGAGGTCGGCGACTGGCTCGCCGACCTCGCCGGCAGCCTTCTCGCGCTTGGCGCTGTCGCGATTTATGCAAGGATAAGCCGGTGACTAGCGCGATCCCTGGAATTCCGGCTTGCCGTTTGGCGAATGCGGCAATCCTCATCACGATCGTCGCAACACAGTTCTCCTGCGAACCCGCGCCGGTCGAAAACGCCTATGAACGCGACGTTCCCCGACTCATCGCCCTCATCGGCGAAAGTGAAAGCGACGCCGCCTGGCCCGTCCTCCAGGCCGCCGTCGCACGCTTCAAAAACGACAATCCCGGCTTCGAAGTCGACCTGATCGCGCCGCCATCCCCGTCGCCGACCGGTCAGCAGAAACTGCTCGACGATCTCGCGAAAAAGACGGTCAGCTGCGTCTGCATCATTCCCAGCGACGCCCTGTCGCTGCGCTCCGCCGTCAAGCAGCTCGCCACCGGCGGCCGGCCCGTCGTCACCATCGGCATGGACGTGCCCGATTCGCGCAGGACGGTCTTCAGCGGCCCCTCGGAATTGGAGATCGGCCAGGCCGCCGCAGCCGCCTGCGCTCTAACGCTGGAGAACCGCTCGCCGACGGTCATCACGCTCCACGCCGGTGACGCCAACGCGGCATACAGCGTCCGGCGGCACGCCTTCGCCCAGAACCTGCCGGTTCACGGGTCGATTCAAATCCTCAAGGAGCTGGACTGCAGCGGAAACGCCTTCGACGCGGCCGACCTGATTCGCCGCGAGTCGCGCAATTTTCCCCGCGTGGGCTGCTGGGTCCTGTTCGACGACTGGCCGCTGCGCGTCACCGCCCGCGACGTGCGCCTGCTGCCGCTAGGTTCGCGCATGGTCGTCTGCGGCGATTCGCCGGAATACCTGGATCGCGTCCGCCGCGGCGAGCTGCAGGCCATGATCACGTTCGATTTCTTCGAGGCCGTCGAAAACGCACTCGCCACCGCCCGCGCCCTGATCGAAAACCCCACCGCCGAGCGCCCCCCGTTTGTGATGTCGAAAACCCTGACGATCACCATCAGCGAACTGGACTGGTACGAACGTTGCTGGACCAACTGGCGCAGAGGCCAGCGCTCTCCGCCGGAGGGGCCGTAAGAAGTGTTTTTTTCCGAAGGCGGGTCCCGGATTCGGTGCCGCCCACGTGCAGTGTAAATTCTGTGCGAATCAAATCTCGAACAGTTTGGTTAATCCTTTCGCTAGCCGCATGTCTCGGTCTGGGATTTGCGATCGTGGGTGGTATGTTAAGCGAGTGGCGAAGACCAATGTTGGAGAAATGGAGCAAAGTACGCGTGGGGGATGCAGAGAGTCATGTCCGTTCAGTGCTCGGCGCGCCCGTGTTCGGATATACGCGAGAGAATTGCCCGGAGAATTTCTATGTGGAAGGCTATGGGAAACCAGATCGCCCTGTTCGCGGAAAAGTACTGATCTATCTCGCCACCGACTTGGTTCTCTATGTCTGGATTGATCCACAGGGGCGCGTGGAAGAGTTGTTCCGCGCAGTCAGCTAAGATGCCGACTCACCGCGATCCGAGAAAAAAAGTCCCGAACGTTCGCAGCAGAATAATCAGGTCCAGCTCCAGCGACGTGTGCTTGATGTAGTACAAATCGTGTTGCAGCTTCTGCCGCGCGTCGGCCACCGAGGCGCCGTAGCCCAGATGAATCTGTGCCCACCCCGTCAGCCCCGGCTTCATCAGATGCCGCTGATCGTAAAATGGAATCAGCGAGCATAGCGGCGCCACAAACTCCGGCCGCTCAGGCCGCGGGCCGACGACCGACATGTCCCCCCGAAAAATGTTCCAGAGCTGCGGCAGCTCGTCGATGCGAAACTTGCGAAGCCATTTGCCCGCCGGCGTCACCCGCGGGTCGTTCGCGCTGGCCCATGTCGTCCCCGCGGCCTCGGCGTCGCGCCGCATGGTGCGAAACTTGTATAGCGTGAACTCGCGTCCGCCCCGGCCCACGCGCCGCTGCGCGTAAAGTGCCGCGCCCTTGTCGTTCAGCCGAATGATCGCCGCAATGAACGGGAACAGCGGCAAGCACAAGAGCAGCCCGACGGTCGACGCGAACAGATCAAACGCCCGCTTGCTGACCGCGTGCTCCTGCCGCTGCCCCTTCAGATCGGCCGCAAGAAACCACGCCGGCGAAATGTGCGAAACGGGCACTTCATGGTACATCGATTCGTAAAAAGTCGTCTCATCCGTCACCCGGCAGCCCAGCCGCAGGCACGCCAGCGCCGCGCGCAGGTCCGCGGAATTCTGCATCGCCCCTTGGGCGACCACAACTTCCGCAACGTCATGCTGGCCGCACACCGCCTCAATGCTGTCCACGTCCCCGACCACCGGAATGTCGCTCGCCCCGTATTCAACCGTCTCCCGCGCCTGCGACCCGACCACGCCGACGAGCCGATACCCCGGCACCGAACCACGCCGCACCGAACGAATGATCTTCCCGGTCAGCGGCCCCTGCCCGATGATGAGCAGACCCCGGCGAACGTCCCGCACGGCCTGATGCGCCGTCAGGCGAATAAGCGACGCAATCACCAGAAAAAGCGTCATGCCCGTGGCGGCCGCCCGGCGACTCAGCTCGGAATAGATGAAAAGGTGCAGCACCAGCCAGGCCGCCGCCATCGCGACCGTGACGGTCAGCAGGCACCGCGCGACAATGCGCGAGCGCGACCAGAGCGTGGTCGTGTCGTACAGCCCGAACATGCTGCCGGCCACGACCACCGATGTCGCGAGGATGATGCACGCGACCCAGAGGTTGTAATCGCCGAGCACCTGTTGAGCCGGCTGCCACCACACAAAGGACTGATGGCCCAGCAGCGTTCCGCCGCAAACAACGGCCACGTCCACCATCATCCACACGGCGCGAGGCAAGTGCAGCAAAAATCCGCCGAAGAGAGATCGGCGGGCCACGCCGATCGCCGGCTCCGTCTCGATGTAAGCCGGACGAACCGCGTCAATCGGTCGCGGAGCGGCGCCAAGGTCGAGCGTGAGCAGGGAAGATGTGGCAAGTCCG
>DATMEE010000212.1:0-9879 GCA_035557035.1 Phycisphaerae bacterium | reverse complement strand
CCGTGATTCACCCTAAGCACAAGATCAAGGTCAACCCCGCGGAAATGGAAACGAACGCCGACTGGTCGCCGTACGAGGGCTGGAACCTCGCCGGCTTCAGCCGCACGACCCTGTGCCGCGGCAAGGTCATCGTCGACGACTACAAGTTCTGCGGCGAGAACGGCCACGGCCAATTTCTCACGCGCGGCAAACCCGGAAGAAAGTAAAAATAGTCGTTGCCGAGAGGCCGAGCACTGTTTAGCCGCCTGCCCAAAGGGCGGCGGGGACGACGAACATCAGCATCGCTCCGCAGGAAATCGTCTATCACGCGAAATGGATCGCGCCGGTCACACGGCCACCGATCGAGGACGGCGCTCTGGTTGTGCGCGAGGGCGCGATTTTGGCGGTGGGCCGAAGTTGCGACCTGGCGCGGGACGTTTCGGCCGCGGCGAAGCACGTTGATTTCGGCGACGCGCTCATCACTCCGGGCTTCGTCAACGCACATGCTCATCTCGAGCTGACGTGCTATCGCGGGATGCTGCCCCAAGGCCCCTTGTGGCCGTGGATTCAGGAGCTGGTGCGGCTGCGCGCGGCGCCAGAGGCGGGGGGCCGCGAAATGACCGCCGCCGCGGACGGCGCCACTGAGTCGCTGGCGCACGGCATCACCTGCGTTGGCGATATCTCGCGAACGGGCGCCGCGATTTCCCCGCTCGCGAACTCGCCGATCCGAAAGACCTGCTTTATCGAGTTGATAAGCCAGGCACGCGACGAGCCCAATGACATCGCCTCGCTCACAACGGCGCTGGACGACTGCGACGGCACCCATCAAACCGACAGGCTGCGCGTCGGCATTTCGCCACACGCGCCGTATACCGTCACGGCCGACGACTTGGCCGGCGCGATTCGGCTGGGGCGCGAGCGCAACGCGCCCATGACAATGCACTATCTCGAAACGCCCGAAGAGGCGGCATGGCTGCGCGGCGAACCAAGTTCGATCACGGAGTTCTTGAGTCGATTCGCCGCGCCGAACTCGGCGGGTGATGCCGCGCGCCGGGTTGCGGATTTCCTGCGCAGCGGCGCGGCATTCACGCCGTCGATGCTGCTGGCCCACGTGAACCATGCCGGGGATCGGGACATCGCAGCCATTGCGGCGGGCGGGGCATCGGTGGTGTGGTGCCCGCGGGCGCATGCGTACTACGGCCATGCTCGCCACCGGTGGCGCGACATGCTCGCCGCGGGCATCAACGTCTGCATCGGCACCGATAGTGCCCCGTGCGTGGCCACGCTGTCCGTGCTCGACGAGCTGCGCGCCATTCGCCGCCAGGACCCGGACGTGGCTGCCGAGGTGCTCCTGCGGATGGGAACCACGAACGGCGCCCGGGCGCTGGGGCGGCAGGGACAAATCGGCGCGCTGGAACCCGGGATGCGGGCGGACTTTGTCGTCTCGACGCTCGACAACGCCGGCCGCGATCCCATGCATGAACTCTTCAGCGAAGACTCGCGAGTCGCGCAAACGTTCATCGACGGCGAATTGGTGTGGCCGCCAAGCGGACAAAAATCCGAATAATCTCCCACGCCGACGGTCCAAATAACTTGTTTCAACAATATCAGACGTTACACTAGCACGCGGGCCAGGTGCTCCGGCCTCCACGCGATTTCCCCCCAATTGCGTCCCGGACCCTGGCCTCTTTGTCTGTCAGGGAACGGGCCGCGGCCCGACGAGTGAGAAATTCATATGTCCAATGAAGAAAACAAGTTGCAGATCGACGACGACTGGAAAAGCGCGGCCGCGGCCGAGAAGGAGAAGCTCGCCGCCGAGGTGGAAGGCGCCCGGCCGGCCCGCGAAATGGGGCCGCTCCCCGATCCGAATTTCATCGAGATCATCCAGATTCTGGCGATGCAGGCGATGGTGGGCCTGGGCGGAATGCGCGGCCCGGGCGGGCAGGAGATTCCGCCGAACCTGGAGGTGGCGAAGCACCATATCGACCTGCTCTCGGTGCTGGAGCAGAAGACCGAAGGCAAGCTGGAGCCGCAAGAGAAGCAAATCCTGAACACGACGCTGTACCAGCTCCGGATCGCGTACGTGGAGGCGATGCAGGCGGTGACGGGGGGCGGGCGGCGGTAGCACTGGCCTATGTGGCCCCTATGCCGTTCAACCTTGAGGTCGAGCTTTAGAAGCGCGGCGCCGACCACAGCAAATCGTTGGTGCCGTTCAAGAGTCACTTGGTCGAGGACGGACTTCTCACACCTGCCAGAACCCTGCCAGCGCCAAGGGCGTGGGCGAGGCGGTTGTGAAGAAGTTGCAGCAGACGAAGTAGTGCCTGCGCCGACGGTGGGTAATAAATCGTCGCCGTTTCCGCCCTGCGAAGTTTCAATCCTCAAGCTGGTGAATACCATTCAATTTCGTCCGGGGCCCCGATCAGCTTCTCGGTCTGGATCGCTTGTAGGTGAGATACTGGTCGAAATCGAGCATCCACGAATGGGTAGAAGTTTGGAGGCCAGCATGAGCGAAGCTCGCATAGCATCCGTTGATCAAGTGGGGCCGGCGGAGGATTGATCTTCGCAACAGAAAACTCAACCGCAAATTCACAATTCGCAGCGAGCTGGTAGACTTCGAGCAGGAGATAGTTTGGGACGTGGCCGACAAGAACTCGGTCTTCGGTCCGTAGCGCAATCGCATGGGGGTCGAATTCGTTCTGAGAGTCGGGCATGAAGAGCAACTTCTCGCCGACCCCCAGTTCTTGGATCCGGTCATGGGCAGTCGGAGGAAAGTGCCGAAGCGCATGAACGAGGAACAAAGTGCGGAAGCCGGGGACTTCCGCATCGAAGCGCGGGAGTGGAAACACCTCAAAGGAATCTGTCGCTCGAATGCCACCTGTGCGTGCTAGGACTTCAAGCGGATCGGCGCTTCGCAAGAGAAGCCTGTCGAGGAAAGCCGCGCGATCAGGACGAGATTCCGCCATTATTCGATTCGCGAAGAACGGATAGAGCGTCCGACTCCAATAGACCCGCTCGATTTCGTCGAACGAAGCAATCGTCCGAAAGCCCGCCTCCCGCGCCGGGTCTACTCCTCGCACATAGGCGAACTCGTACTCATCGTTCCCGTCCACTAGGACGCGGCTCAGCCGCCCAACCGGATAACATCGGTGATGTACGGGGTCGCGCCAGGCTACGAAAACGGCGTTTGGCGTCAGGGGATCAGGGTTCATGTCGTCTCACTGGTGCCCAACAGGGCCCTCCGATTCAATTGTAATAAGTCTAAGGCGAATCGCCGTGCTGCGTTAGACATTCTCTCTGAAGGAATTCGACCGATGATCTTCTCAAAATCTGTGGGGTTAACGTGTCGAAGTCGTTCGAGCCAATTCAGACGTGCAACGGGTCGCATCGATCCTGCCGCCTGAAAAGCCGAAATCGGCGACAAGGGCCTCGGATCGGACTCCGATCCGAAGAATCGCCCTTCTGCGCGACCTAAATATCGAGCGATCGTCCGATTCTTATCGCGGCCGTCCAATCGAATCAGACGTTCCCCATCGCGTAACTCGCGCCCAAGGCTCGAAGCGTGATCAAATGATGGCGCGAGCACGATCGATACATCGCCGATGGCTTCGATGTTCCAGAAGATGATGCCCCAGTTTTCGTGGTGGCGATCCGTGTTCCCGATCAAGGCATCGAGCATGAGATATCCAACAAACGCGTCCGATGGCCGGATGAATTTGTGCGATTCTTTCAAGCCGTCCGGTGCATCGGCAGCGGCGAAATCAAGCGCGAACATCGCGTTATCCACGGTGTGCTGTTTGACGCGCATCTTGGAGCCGCTGGCCGGGTACTGCGGGTCGATGAAATCAACCATCAATTCGTTTCCATGGGTCAGTTGGCCGCCGCCGTGGCAGAAGTCCGGTGTCACGATGCCCGGCTTGCCGTCCCAAGTCGCGAGATCAATCGTCGCGTGAGGGATACCAAGCAACTCTGCGATCTCCGCTGCGATCTTCTCCGCCCAATCCTCTCCGTGCGCGAGACGCCCCTGCTTGAATAGTTTGCGTGGCTCATTTGGCTCGCCGAACCAGAATTTCTCCTTGCTGCCCATCGGCTCCTGACGGTTGGGGGCGTCGAGAGGGACTTCGATGAGGGGAAACTCGTCCATGAACACACACTATGGGCCGGCTCGCAGTGATTGCCATTGTTTCGCGAACTCGATCGATGCAGCGCCTGTTGCGTGGCAGTTGCCATGCACCAGCACGATTATGTTGAATGTGCCATAATCATGGCGATTCTTCTAGTCGAGTCAATCTGGCGGTGAGGTCGGCGACGGTTTTTTCCAGGTCGGCGATGCGCGATTCCAGCGGGTCGGCGTAGACGCGAGCTGTCGTCGGCGGGCTTGTGCTGCGATCCGGGGGCGCAGACGGCGCGGGACCCGACGCCGCTGGACCGTATTGGATGGAGGCGTGGGTGGGTTGGCCGCCGAGGAGTTGGGCGAAGCGGCGTTCGCGCTTGCCGGTTTCGCGCTCCAGTTCGACGACGAGCGGGGGATCGGCGCGTTCGAGTTCGCCGAGCAGGTCGCGGGCGTAGTCGGTGGATTCGAGGTGTGTCATGCGCGAGGCATGCGCGCGAATCTCGCCCAGGGTCTGGGGGCCGCGGATCATCAGCTCGCCCATGATGGCCCGCTGGGCGGCGTTCCAGCCGAACTTGGTTTCTGCCATGTGCTGGAAGCGGATGGACCGCGAGTTCTTCTCGGGCGGGGCCTGGTCGGCCAGGCCGCGGCGGCGCAGCGACGAGAGGGCGGCGCTGACCTGGCTCTCGGACAACTCGGTGACCGGGTCGCGATTGTTCTTCTGGTTTGCGGCCGCGACGATCGCGTTGATGGTCATGGGGTAGTACTCGGGCAGGGCGAGGGACTTTTCGATGAGCACGCCGAGGACGCGGATTTCGTCGGGCTTAAGGTCGTAGGGCATGGGGCAATCTCCCAGTCGCTATTCTCCGGATGAGTTTATGGGGCTTGGCCGCGGGCGGACAGGTTATGCCTCCGAACAGTCGCGGTTGGTGGGCCTATTAACCCTTCTTGGATGCAATCGAGGTTTTCCGCGAATGGTGGGTCGATAAGGCCGACCCACCCTACGGGTCTGCTGGTTACAACAGAATTTCTCTCGCACCCGGACCCTTCGGGTCTGGGCTAAACGACCACATCCGCCATCCTTGACATCGACTGGAACCTTTTTCGTTCGGGCGCGTCTCATCCTGATAGCTCATGGAATTCAGATCACGGGATGCATCTTTCAGAAAGGGGTTGTCTATGTCTGCCGAGCAGCGCGTCGTTCGACGATTTGTTCTCATCGTTCCGGTCATGCTCTTTTCAGCGGGCGCGGGGGCGTCGCGGGCGCTGGCCAACGGGTTGATCATCAGCCCGGTCGCGGGCGAGCGGCCGAACAACGATTCGTCACTCAGCCACTCGCGGCCGATTCACCGGTGGATGCCGTTTCAGATCACGTCGCAGTCGGTCAACGTCGAGGTGAATGAAGCGGTCGCGGAAACGACCGTCGAGCAGACCTTCGCCAATCGCAGCGGCGGCCAGCAGGAGGGGCAATACCTGTTTCCCATCGCCGAGGACGCGGGTGTGGGCAAGTTCACGATGTGGATGAATGGGAGGGAAGTTGCGGGGGAACTGCTCGATGCGGACCGGGCGCGACAGATTTATGAGTCGATCGTCGCGCAGGCGCGCGATCCGGGTCTGCTTCAATTCGCAGGGCGGGGGTTGATTCAGGCAAAGGTCTTTCCAATTCCGTCGGGCGGTGAATGCCGGATTCGACTGCGCTATACCGAGCCGGTGAAGGTCGATGGGGGCCTGCTCAAGTTTTCATTTCCATTGGGATCGTCCGGCTGCCAGTTCCAGCCCATCGAGCAGTTCTCGCTCCGCGCCGCGGTTCGGACGCAGCGGCCGCTCGTCAGTGTTTTCAGCCCGAGTCACACGTGCAGCATCGATCGCCGCGGCGATCGAGAGACGGTCGTCGGCTTCGAGAAGGCTCACCTGACGCCGGATGCCGATTTTCAACTCTTCGCCCAGCTTGGCACGGAGCCTTTTGGCGTGTCGCTTCTGCCGTACCGGCTGGGCGAGGAAGACGGCTTTTTCATGGCCCGGATTGCCCCGCGGCTCGGCAGCCAGCAGGATGCGGTCCTGCCGAAGAATATCTGCTTCGTGCTGGACACATCGGGAAGCATGGCGGATTCGAACAAGATCGGCCAGGCCAAAAAGGCGCTGCAATTCTGCGTGACCAATCTGAACAAGCTGGACCGGTTCAATATCATCAGTTTCTCGACGGAAGTCCGGCCGTTTCGCGATGGCTGGAGTGCCGCGGATGAGTCAGCAAAGCAGGCGGCCCGCGAGCACATCGATTCGTTGAACGCCGTCGGCGGCACCGACATCAACGGTGCGCTGGCGAAGGCGCTGGAGATGCGGCCGGTCGCTCGGGAGGGCGGCGAGCCGGACTGGACCACCAATCCCTATCTGGTGGTGTTCATCACGGATGGGGAGCCGACGGTCGGCGTGACCGATCCCGACCAGATCGTGCGTAACTTCTCATCCTCGAATTCCAGCAAGACGGCGCGGCTGTTTTCACTGGGCGTGGGTTTCCAGGTGGACACCAAGCTGCTCGATCGCCTGTCGGACGACAACGGCGGGGCGCGCGATTACGTGACGCCGACAGAGGATCTGGAACTCAAGATTTCATCGTTCTACACCAAGCTGGCCAATCCGATTCTGGCGAACGTGAAGCTGGTGATTGACGGCGTGACCGTTCACGACATGTATCCCCGGCGGCTCGCGGATATGTTCGAGGGCAGCGAGCTCGTGGTGGTGGGGCGATACTCAGGAGCGAAGGAAACCGCGCGATTGACGCTCTCTGGCGACAGCCGGGGGGATCGCCGCACTTTTGAATTCGCGGGAACATTTCCGCGCCAGGATACGCAGCATGAATTCCTTCCCCGATTGTGGGCGATGCGGAAGATCGGGTTCCTGCTCGATGAGCTGCGCCTGCGCGGCGAGACGGGGGAGGTGAAGAACGAGGTGATCCGGCTGAGCAAGCTGTATGGCGTGCTCACCCCCTACACGAGTTATCTCGTTCAGGAAGACGAAGAGTTGGCGCAGCGCGAGCGCCGTCAGCCTACAGGCGGCCACTTCCTGCCCGCGCCCATGAGCACGGCGATGGGTGAAAAGAAGGACAAGTACGCAGTGGCGGCGGCAGGACAGAAAGCGGCCGTTGGGAGCGAGGCGACGAAGCAGTCGCAGGACAATCGGTCGATGTGTGCGGCCGACAGCGATGATGCCGAAGGGCTCCTCGCCGGCGTGGTGCTGGGAAATTGCGACTCGGAGGGCCGGCAGTTGCTGAACTTCGTGGGCGCCCAAACTTTTTACCTTGAAAACGACCGCTGGGTCGATGCCGCGTACGACGGCAAGTCTGAAACCCGCAAGCTGATTCTGTATAGCAAAGACTATTACGATGTTCTCAAGAAGGACCCGCAACTTGGGGCGAGCTTCGCACAGGGCGAACGGGTGGTGGTCAAGCAGGATGGCCGCTTTATTGAGACGGTCCGTGCCGAGTCGGGTTCCGAGTCACTGAAGCGGTCGAGCATCGATTACGAGCAAGTGGGCCCCCCATTTCCGCCGCCGCCTCAACCAAAGGGTTCGGATGACGACTGTTGAGGGGATGGAGGGTAACAGCAGCGCAACTATGGGACGACGGGGAATTGAGCGCGTGCGCTGCTGCGGATATAGTAAAAGGGCTGGGGCGGGTCTGAATGGCGCGCTTCCCGCCTTTTTCTTTCCGTTGGGGAGCGACGGCCATGCTTACACGTTTTGGAACGATCTTTTTCTTCGCCATCGGGTGCATTCCGACGACGGGCGTGGTGGGGCAGGACAAAGGGGACGCGTCCCGAATGCGAGACGTTCGCTCCGGAAATCGCGCCAACCCCAATGACCGTGCGAACGCGCAACGGGCCCGAAAAGAGCCGCTCGATATTTCCATGATTACGCTGCGGCCCAAGGAGGCGCAACAAGCCGAGTGGAACGATGCGATGCTGATCGCGGTTCACATGTACGCACTTTCACCTGAAGAATCGGAGACCGCCGGGAAGTTGATTGGGGAGGCACTGAACGCGCGTTGGGGCGCGAACGAGGATCAGGGCAGATTCACGTCGCTGGTCGATCGTCGCGCCGAACTGGCGGGCAAACTGATGCACAAAATGCCGCCGGACGCGCCTCTGGAGGCGCGATCCAACCTGCTTGCGCGTGACGACGAATTCCTGCGGGTTCATTCCACTGTCGAGGCCATGGAGGATGAAGCCCCGTTCCACTTTGGCGACCTCGCGTCGCGAATTGAGTCTACGCTTCCGCCCGACCGGGTGGGGTCGGCCCGATCGATGTGGCAGGCGAATGCGCTGAATCTCCCCGCGGATCGGATTCGCAGTCAGCGACTATTCCGCGATGTGACCGCGGGAAGTTACGAACAGATGCGGCAGCGCAACCACAGTTCGTCGGGCGCCGCGAGGGGGCCGGCACAGATGCGCCCTCGTCCCGCGCGTCGTCCTGCAACACCGGCCAAGTTTGACGTTCCTCCCGGGAAGTTTCGCACGCCTCGTCAGAAACAGGACGCTCAATCCTCATCGAAGCGTTTTCCATTAGGCAATAAACCCGCAACCACCGCCAAGCCCGCGCCATCGGGGCCGGGTACATCGCCACAGCCTGCGAAGCCGATCGCCGTTGCCAGGCCGCCTGTCACAACTCCTCCGGTGCCGGCGGCGGTCAAGCGAGCCGAACCAGCGCGTCCGCTGAACGAGTGGGAAAAATATGTTCTGGAGTTCATTCAGCGCCACAGCCTGTCCGAAACCCAGAAAAATGCGGCGATGGCGATCTTGCAGGACATGTCCAGCCGCGCGATGCAAATTCAACAAGCCAATGCGGGCCGACTGAAGGATGCCGAGAAAGTCGCTGATCCGTCTCAAAGGACGGCGCGATTGAAGGAATTGAACGCTCCGGTGGACGGACTTTTCGACCGATTGAAGGCCAGACTGGAAAATCTCCTGACCGCTGCTCAGCGGGACCAGGCAGTCCCGAAGCAGGCGGGTCACCGTTAGCGATCGATTTAACCCATTCCTACATTAGAATAGCCCGGGGGAATGAGGGCGCAAGCGCTTGCGGGCACTGTCATTAACGCCCAATCGTTTGCGCGAAACGATGGCGGTCGTTATCATTGCGCGTAATAATCCCGTTGGGCGAGCGTTTTTCCGGTAGGCAGACGTCCTCAAAAAAGGCAGGTTCACATGTTGTCGCGATTGCTGTTCGTATTCCTTGTCAGTTTCGCCTCGTCGGCCTCGGGGCAAAATCAGCCCGAACCGGATGAAAAGCAGGATGAATCCGGGGGCCGCTCGCGTGAAGAACGACAGGATGATCGTCGTGAGCGTCGCGGTGGAGAAGGCCGCGAGGGACGCGGCAGAGATCGAGTTCGAGGTGATCGCGATCGCTGGGAGCGATTCAGGAACGCAACGCCCGAAGAGCGCGAGCGGATGCGCGCGGATCGGCTCGTCGAGATGGCCGGCCGCACATATGAGTTGACCGACGAGCAGCGGACGTTGGTCAAGGGCGAAATCGAAAAGATGGGCGAGGAGCGCAAGGCGCTGATGGGCGCTGACTACGACCGCTATCAGCAGCTTCGCGAGCAGATGTTCTCGTATTGGCGCGATCGGTCGGCGAATGAAGGGGAAGGGCGGCCGGACTGGCGGGCGATGCGGAACAATCCTGAGTTTCAGAAGTTGCGGGAGGAGCTGCGGTCGCTCGAGCAAAAGTATCCGTTGGACTGGGACGCCTCGATGCGGCGGGTGGAGAGTCTTCTTCCGCCCGAACAGGCGGCGAAGGGG
>DATMEE010000211.1:0-2718 GCA_035557035.1 Phycisphaerae bacterium | reverse complement strand
AGAGGTCTGCAACATGAATACGGATTTGAATAAGAACGATCGACAATTGCACGAGAATTTGCATCTCCTGGCCGGCCGCCTCGCGCTGCCAGCCGAGCCGACCGAATTGCAGGAGGCGGCGTGGAAGCAGGCGTCGGCGAGCGAGCGCACGGCGCCGGGCGCCGGCGCGCAGCGCCGAAATCGCCGGGTCTTCGCCTTTTTGGGGGCAGGCTCGCTGTTGGCCGCCAGCGTGGCCATTGCACTCACGATCTCGGGGCTTGGCGGTGAAAAGCGGGTCGAGGCCGCCGCGATCTTCGACAGCCTGCGCGACGCCGTCTCACACGCCTTCTCACTGCGGTTGACCAACGTCGTGCAGGACGGCATTCACGTCGACGGGCGTCTTCTCTTCGCGGTTCCGTCTGAAGACGACGACGGCGAGGCCGAGGACTACGATGCGCCCGACGCGATGTACATCGAGCTTCACGCCACCGCCGATGAGAATGCGGAGGCAGACATCGCCGGATTGGACGCCGACATCAGCTTTGCCGCCGCCGCCGGCAATCAATGGCTGTTTCTCAAGCTGACCGCCCTGCCCGAGGAATTTCAGTCAAATACCGTCGCGACCTGGCTAGCGGGAATCGCCGCCAATGGCGTGATGTTCGATCTGACCGGACTTGATGATTTGCAGAGTTTTCACACGGCGAGTTCGGCGACAGGCGATCCGGCCGACGGCGAGGACTCCGACGAAGGTGAAGCGCCCACTCGAAGTATCAGCATCGGCATCGGAACCGGCCAGCCGGATCAACCCTCGCACGAGCAGATGGAGCACGTGCATCACGGACTGCACCTCGCCATCGGTTTCGACGAGGAATCGGCTGATCACGATGCCGGCGGCGACAATGGCGATGCGACGGACAGCTCCGCCCACGGCGAACTCCTGAGCGGCGAGGATCTGAACGAGCTTCACGAGCTTCTGCGCGACATGGTCACGGGCCGGATGACCAGCGAACAAATGAGCACGGTCGTGACCCATCTGGAAGGCGCGGCCCAGGATGTGCAGGTCAGCGATCTGGGCAGCGGCAACCATTCCCTGGTCGCCCGAAACTTCAATCTGGCGCCACTGGGTCTGAGCGACGACGAAGAAGCGGAGATTGCTGAGATCGGCCTGGAGATCCGCTACCGCCAGGACACGGGCATCCAGTGGGTTGAGCTGCAAAACGTCGGTGAAGCCAACGGTGCCGTGCGTTTCGAGCTGCTGCCTGACGGAATCGACCCGGCGCTGCTGGATCGAGCGCGGCTGACAGCAGACGGCGTGATCCCCACGATTCCGCTGGCGTCACTCGCAAACCTGTTCAGCGGGATACATGACGACGGCGACTCGTCCCAAGATTCCAATGACGGGGACGACTGATTCGACCGCATTTTTTTGAAATCGCCCGCCAGAAATAAAGCGGCCCCGGGACGATCGTAAATCCTCCCCGGGGCCGCTTTTTTGACCAATATCGCGATTGGCGAGAGGCCTTACGCCGCAGTCCTGCGGGTATAGGTGATCTCCATCTGCTTGGTCGACTTGCCGTCCTTGCCTTCCTCGAACATCTCGAAGACGTGCTTGTCCTTGCTTAGCGACTTCCACACCGACTTGTGCTTCTTGATTTCGCCGGTCATGCAACACGGCGCTTCGCCCGTGAATGTGAGCGTGCGGCCGGAGTCCGCATCCGTGCCGGTCGAGTAGAACATCGTCGTGCTCATGTTGTCGAGCCAGGTCGAATTGAACCTCTTCAGGGTGTTGTCATAACCGGTGGTGGCCCGGCCGATGAATGCCATCCCCTGAAAATCGCCGTGGTAGTCCATTTCAATGAATCGGCCGCCCATGATCCACTTGGTGGTGGCCGTCGCCTTGGCGACCATCGGCTCACCGGGGCCCATCCAGAATTTGCTCTCGGCATCCCATTCGCCGACGAACGGTTCGAGATACTTGTGATGCTGGCCGGGGGTGCCCGCTTCCATCATCTTTCGCTGCATTTCGGCTTCTTCTTTCGACGGCTGCTGTTGGCCAGGCGGCGGCGTTTTGTCGTCCGAAACGACCCGGCTTGCGACGATGCCGGTGACCCCCACGAGGACCAACGCGCCCACCAGAGACTTCAGAGCCATTGCGAGTGACAACTTTCTGGACATTGCTATTTCCTTTCACAAACCCCCAAACGCTGATGGTCAGACACCGGCGACGCTGCCGGAGTCCCTCTGACCTGATTCATCGATCTGATTTCAATTCACAACTCCGCTTATCCGAACAAAGACCAAACATTACTGTCGGTGTCCGGCCGTGTCAAGTCCCTTTTGAAGGCGTGGCCGCTCACAAGCGGCCGATAATATCGCCCTCACCTCAAATAGGATTGCGAATTGCTAGAGGCTTCGCTGCATTCTTGATTCGGTGACCGAGGGCTTTCCATTTTGCGAGCCTTTCAGCCGAACAATCAATGTATCCTTTCCCTCCCGCTCATAAGTGATGTGCGTAAAGTTGTGCGACTTGTCCTCCGTCTCAAAAAAGGCTTTGCCCTCTTTGACTTTTTTCAACACGAATTCCATCGGCTGCGTTTCGGTCGTGCCCAAATATTGCCGAAAATGACGCAGGAACATCGTCGGAGCGCCGTTCTTCTCCTCAATCAGCATGAATTCGTACATGGTTCGCGCCGCATCCGAACCCAACCGCGATGTCCCGAGCATGACACCCCCTTCCGG
>DATMEE010000210.1:0-2002 GCA_035557035.1 Phycisphaerae bacterium | reverse complement strand
GTTCATCTTGAACTCGACCGAAACGATCCGCGCCTGCGTTTTGCTCGGATAACCGCTGAAGGCGGTGCTCGCCACGTCTTTTGCGAGAACCACGCTCTGCTTCTCATCGCACTCCATCGCCGTCTTCAGCGACGCTTCCGTCGTTAGTGTGCTTGTCGCCACCGCCGAAGCCGGTGTCGTCTTTCCAGTCGTCACGAAATATTCATATGTGATCGCGTCCGAGTCCGGGTCGAAGTAAACTCGTCCGGTTTCGTACAGGTCTACCTGGTCATTCTCATTCTCGTCGCTCACCCACAGGGCGACGCTCGTGGCCGTGACGTGTCCGATCGCCCGCGCCTGTCGCACGACGCGCCCGATCCGATCGGCGGCATAGTGTCCCGCCGCGCGATCGGTGCGATTGTCGCGTGTCTGAGTCGAGGCCGAGCTGACGGCGAAAATCATCGCGGCGCCCGTCGTGGCGGTCAGGGCCGTCGCGCTCGCGGCAATCAACAATTCAATGAGCGTGAAAGCGCCGCGGGAGGATGGTGGGTGATGTCGCTTCGTCGCGTTCATTCAATCCTCCCGGCTGACGAGCCGGCTCAGCGTCACCAGCAGTGCGGTGTCGCGGTAGACTTTGACAGTAACGCGAGCGAGACTGTTGGTGTCGCCCGGCTGCATATTGGAGAACGTGACGTACTCGACGGTCACCGAACGCCAATAGTCGGTCATCGCCTTGTCGTCCACCTTCTCCGCCTTGTAACTTCGAACCACCTTGTCCGAGGCTTCCGAGTAACCGTGGAAATCGTCGATGCTCTTGTAGAGCGTCCGGGAAGTTTCACCGCTGTCGGGACCCAGGGATGGCGTCGTCTGCGTCGGCTCGAAAAACGGCCGCGCGAGGACCTCTTCCATCATGGCCTGTCCCAGCTCGACGGCCTGCTCCAGCTTCTGCGCCTCCGCCGAGTTTTGCGCGCCCGCGGCAAACGGCAGCGTCGCCGTGGCGGCGACGATGGCGAGAATGGTCGCGGCGAGCAGCGCTTCGACCAGCGTGAAGCCAGGGCGCGTTGTTCCACCACGGGCGCCGGTTTTGACTTGATGAAGGGATCGGCCCATTTTCTTCATGTCTCCGGGACTCCAGCGGTCCCCTTACACTCTACAATTCAATTCGCGCTTGAGATTGAGAGCAGTCGGAAGTCGACCGTGCAACACCGATAAATCGAAAAAGACCGGGCGGCGCCTCTTGGCCCGCCCGGTCCACTTGCGTTATCGGAAATCCGGCATGTGCGACGGTTCGCGTTAGAGACCCGCGTTCGCCGCGCTATCCAGCGAGTGGAAAACGCCAGCGCCGTCCCAAAACCAGGCCTTGCCGTAGTCGGTGGCGTTGGCGCCGAAGGTTGCATCATTCGTGAACGGATTGTTCGGCATGCGCTGGAGGTACGGCCCAAGCGTCGGCGTGCCGGTCGTGGTACCGTCCGGATTTGTCTTCGTCGTCATCTGGCTGATGAATGTCGCGGCCGTGGCCGACGGGTAGGTTCCATTATGCTGCAATCGATAGAGTTCGATCTGCCCGCGGAGGGTCGCCAAGTTCGTCGTCAGAGAGCTGTCTCGGGCCTCGTTGCTGGCGTCGCTGAACTGCGGAATGACCACCGCGGCCAGGATGCCCAAAATGATTACGACGATCAAAAGTTCGACCAGTGTAAACGCCTTGCTTCGCATGTTATGTCTCCCCCAATTCTCTTGCGGCGCCGCCGACGCGCGGGCGATGCTCGCAACAATCCGGTTTCCGAACGCTTCCCCCGGCCCCGAGGCCGGTTGCTGACATCCATCTGTCAGTGAGCGTATCGGGATTGCACTGTTACCTCTTTAACATACGATTCGCCGGCGTGCGGCTATTTCACCGAATAAGCCCACACCGGCCCATAATTCCCGCGCAAGCGTGGAATCTCCGGCGAGATGATCGGAACCAGAAAATCACCTAGACACGATGAAATGCCCCGCAATTCACCGATCATGCGGCCAGATCTGT
>DATMEE010000209.1:0-3416 GCA_035557035.1 Phycisphaerae bacterium | reverse complement strand
GCGCCCAGGGACGCGCGCACGGACATCGTCACAGGCAGCATCTCGATGCCTTGTTCCTGAAAGAGGCCCTTCTTCCACGCCACGTATAGCGGAAACCATGTGACCGTGTTGGTGGGCACGCCGATGTGAACCTGGACGAGCTTCTGCGCTGCGGCCGGTTCCGATTGGCAGAGCAGGAGGGCGCCGAACAGGAATGCGACTAAGGTTTGCTCGAGCTTCATCACGCCGCAGATCAGTCTTCCGAAAAATCGAGCAGCACGCCGTCGGGGTCGGCGACGGCATAGCTGCCGATGCGGCACGCATCCATATCCCTACGGGTGTAATGCCCAAAAATACCGGCGTCGATATCCCTCGGCGCCGAGGCGGGCGCGGCAGCCTTCAACTCTTCGAGATCCTGTTTCGTTCGCTCGAGGCTTTCGACCTTGAAGCCGATGTGATCGAGGCCCTGGCGCATGCTGATGTAAGAATTGTCGTTGGTGGGCAACAAGAGCAGCCGAACCTTGCCGTCGCTCAGACAGACGGCGCCGCCCAGGGGCGGCTCCTTAACTTCAAAAAGCTCAAAAACTTCCTGGTAAAAATCGGCGACCTGTCGAGGTTCCGCGGCGCGAATCACGACATGGTTGAACTGGCGCGGTTGAACCCACCCGTCTTCTTTGTAGCCTTCCCTGACTTTCTCGTGGCTGCGCTCGGAAATATCGAATTGCGCCCCGGCCGGATCGTGGCTGCGAAAGACGGCGAAGGGAACTTTCTCCAGACCTTTGGTGATAATGGTTTTAGGATACTTTGTCTTGATTCTCGCCAGCACGGTATCGATGTCGGCCACTTCGAAGCCGAAGTGATCCAGCCCGGCGGGAATCCCCGGCCGTCTGGCGAGCACGGCGAGGCCGATGAGGCCGTCGCTCAGATGACCGCGATTGGTTTCCAGCACCGCCGTGGTGCTGCGCCTCATGCCGAGAATTTTCTCGTAAAACGGGATGGTCGTGCCCGGGTTCTGCGTATAGATCGCCGCATGTTTGATCTGCGCAAGCATCATAGCCTCCGTGACTGGCGTCATCGATCATCCGGACTCAGCGCGGCCAGCCGCGGCGCGACTTCGGACATGAACAGGCGCATGGAGTGCTCGCGCTGTTCATCCGTGCCCCAATCTTTCCCGGCGAGCAACAGCAATACGCCGAAACCGCCGACTTCATGATAGAAGTCTTCTATTTGTTTGTAGACGGTGTCGGGGTCGCCGCACAAAAATGCGCCACGGTCGATCATGTATTCCATCGTCAGATCGTCGCGCGTGCCGCCTTCGGGAATATATTGATTGAGCCGGCCGGTGACTTTCGCCGCGCCGAGATCGACGGAGCCGAGTTCACGCTTGGCCTGCGCCACCGAGTCGGTGACGTAAACCATGCGCGAGACACGCACGCGATTACGCGGCGCCGGGCGTCCGGCTTCCGCGCTGGCGCGCTGATAGATTTCGATCATCTCCTTGACCTGTTTAGGCGGAGGCAGCCAGCTCAATAGCGGGATGAAGCCTTTTTGCGCGGTGAGCTCCAGCGTGCCCTCGCTGCGCGAGCAGGCCATGCCGACGTCCATGTGCGGTTTGGTCAGTGGTTTTGGGATGATCTGCAGTTTCTCGCCCTGCCAAAATTGACCCTTCCAATCGAATGGCTCTTGCGCGGTCCAAGCGGTGAGAATCATGTCGATCGCTTCGCGCGCCATGGCGCGGGTGTCGCCGGGCAACGGGCCGCGCTGCGGCGTCTTGCTGCCGAGACCGACGCCGAAGCCCGCCATGTAGCGGCCGTTGGTCAAATGGTCGCAAACGGCGGCATCCGTGGCCACTTGCAGCGGATGAAAATAGGGGAGCGGGCGAATGCCCGGACCCATGCGGATCTGTTTGGTCAGCCCCGCTGCCTTGCAGATGAATAGTTCCGCGGACGGAAGTTGATCCGGCGCGTGAAAGGTAACAAAGGTTCCATGTTCGCTGATCCATGCTTCCTGGATGCCGAGCTCGTCGGCCAGGATGACTTCCGCCAGGTCTCCGTCGTAAGTGATCTTGGCTATCTGATTCTGCCGCTCGCCGTTGGAAAAAAGCCCGATGTCCATTCCCTGACTCCTTGAAAACCGAATACCTTGTTAATATCCACGGGCCTTACGATTGTCAAAGTAGGGCCGGCGAATGCTGAGTCTTCGCGACAACCGACGCTCAAGCAACCAAGCTGAGATCAGTTTACGTTGAATCCGTACAGCCCGGCGGTGTTCTGGACGAGGATCTTCGACCGATCCATTGCGCCGACGTCGCGGAAGTCTTCGGCGATCTTCTCTTGCGAGTTCGGCCAAAAGGTTGCGCTATGGGGAAAGTCCGAGGACCAAAGCATGTTGTCGACGCCGATGTCATGGCGATGGGTGATGCCGAAAGTGTCGTCGATGAAAGTCGCGTAGAGTTGCCGGCGAAAATATTCGCTCGGCTTGAGAGTCAGCTTGGTCGAAAAAGGGCTGCCCTGGGAACGCACGCCGCGAGTCTGGAAACGTTCATCGATGCGGCGCAGGAAATACGGCAGCCAGCCGCAGTTCAGTTCCGCGGAAACGACCTTGAGGCGAGGGAATCGTTCGAGCACGCCGGAGAGGATCAATGTGGAGAAGGTTCTCTCGACCTCGTGCGAGTTGATGCCCATGGCCACGGTGCGCTTTTTCGCGCTGGAGTCCCAATCGACCCACTGAAAGCCGGCGAACTCGTGCAGGCTGAGCGGCATGGCCAACTCCTGGGCCGCAGCCCAGAAAGGGTCGTAGACTTCGTCGTAAAATGGCAGTTCGTCCGGCGGCGACGCCCAGATCACCGCTCCCGACAGGCCGTTCTTTTTGCATTCCGCTAAGTCTTGAGCCGCTAGTTTGGGATCGTAGAGCGAGATCAGCGCCAGGCCTTTGAGCCGTTTGGGCGCGTGGCTGCAAAATTCGGCGAGCCAGTCGTTGTAGACTTGAAAGCACGCTCGCTGAAACCCGGCGTCTTTGATCCAGAACATGCGGAAACCGAGCGTCGTGTAGAGCACGTCGCCGGTGACGCCGTCTCGGTCCATGTCGTTGAGACGTTGCGCCGGATCCCAGCCGCCGCGATGGGCGCCGGCGTAGGAGAAGCCCTTGAGAAATTCTTGCAGCTCTTCGATGGTCTTGTTGGCGCCGAAGCCCAAGATCACGTTGTGCGGTTCGCGGTCGGCTTCGATATGCCACCAGGCACCCGGCCGCCCTTTGTACTCCGTTTCCATGTGCGGCGCGATGTCACGGTATTTGGCGGGCAGACGCTCGCGCCAGAGATTCAACGGCTCGCTCACGTGGGAATCAGCATCGAACAAAACCGGTGCGGCCATGACTCACTCCTGGCTCCCGCCAAATTTTATCGCCGGCGAGATGCGTCGTTCCAGTAGGGGCGACTC
>DATMEE010000208.1:0-12756 GCA_035557035.1 Phycisphaerae bacterium | reverse complement strand
CCAGATCTTCGGGCGGGCAGCAGCACTTGCCGTCGTCAGCGGTGACGCCACCTGCGAAGATGAACCCGGTCGGCGCGCCACCAATATTCTCGACGACGATCTTGATGCAGTTCTCTCCCGGCTGGAAAAAGGCCGGGTTGTTCGTCGTGAGATTTGTGGGCGGGCCGGAGTACGGTCCACCCTGCCCGATGAGGTTTCCGTTCAGATAGAGGAACGAGTCGTCGTCCCCCATCAGAAGGATGTTCAGCACCGGGTTCTTGACGCGGCCGTCGAGGCAGAAGCAGTATTCGTATTCGTAAGTGCCGTTAGGGTCGTTGTAATCCGAGGAGACCCACTGTGCCCCTGGAATGCCGCCCCAGTCCGGGTGCGGGGACACTACTACAGCGGGCCGTGGCACAGTGCCGCCGCTGGGGTCCACGGTCACGGTCCATGTGTCGTCGTCCTGGCCTACGGGAATCAGACCGCCGCCGTCATAGACGCCCGACTTGAGGTCGAGGACCAGATCCTCGGCCGGGCAGCATGGCGTCTCAGGGCACTCGGTCTTGGAGAGGACCAGCTCGACGAACAGCACCACATCCTCCTGGTCGTAGACGCCGTTTCCATTGATGTCCACGCAGGCGCAGTTGTCTTCCGGCAGGGAGATTCCGAGGAAGCAGCGCACGAATCCCTGGATGTCGGCGCCGTTCAGAACACCGTCTCCGTTGACATCGCCAAGGCACTCGCAGTGCTGATCGACGCAGTCACAACAGGTGTCGACGGAGCCGTCCTCATTGAAAATGATGTTCTGGAAGCACGATTGACCCACCGGGCAGCCACCGACGCAGTAGGGCGTGATGCCCGGATCGAATACCGCGTGACATTCGTTCGAACCCCGGCAATCGCAGTTGATCACCGTGTAGTCGCCATGCGTTCCCATCCGGATGCAGCGCGGATTGCAGATTTCCTGCACGGGCCCGTCACAGACGAACGGCTCGCACGCCTGGCCGTCGGGTGTCGGGACGCACTCGGGTGGGTCCTGCACGCATTCGCAGCAGTATTCGGTGCCGTCGGGCGTGGCGTTAACGCGTTGAATGCAAATCTGGTCGGGAGGGCAGGCGCCGAGGCACTCTGGAGTGGTCGCGCCGACCACTAGCTCGGCGTGGCACTCATCTGAACGCACGCAGTCGCATTCGGTCACTCTCGTGACACCGTCGTTGCCGACCAGAATACACTTCGGTTCGCACTCCTCCAAGACCGGGCTGATGCAGTCCGCGGGCTGGCAACCGGAGCCATCGGCCAGCGGCTCACAGATCGGCGGGTCCGCGGCCGGGCAGGTGATCTGCACGCTTCCCTGCTGGAACTTGTCGTGGTTGGCTACGAACTGATTGGAGTCAATCATCAGGCCGCTTTGGTAGGGATTGCCACCGGTGATCGGAATGCCGCCAATGCCGTAGACCCACGGATCGGTGGCCGGCGGGTCGTAAGGAGGAAGCTTCATCGCGTCGCTGGTTGCCCACACGTTTACGTTTACGCCAGCGCCGGTATGAAAATCGTAGTCGCAGCCGCCTGCGCACGAGTGCAGGGCGGGATAGCCCGGGCTGCCCGTGGTGAAGATGTTGCCCGAGGGAGTCCAAGGGCCGAGGCCGACGCGGCAGTATTCACGGAGCCGGCTTTCGTGCGCATACGACGTCGTATCGTCCTGCATGGTGCGCTCGGCCAGGAGGATGCAACAGGTGTTGGGTTTGAAGCTGATGTCCGATACCGGGTTCGAATAATTGTTGGCATACGCGGGCATCGTGATTTCGAGCTGCTCGGTGCCAGGTATGAAGCCGCCGTTTCCAAACAAACTTACGGACCATATCTCGTTGCTGCGCGTCGTATCCGGTCGCCCCAGGTCTTCGCGCCACACGCTGTAATACAGGCGGTCGCCGTTGGTTCGCACCGCCCAGACTCGCTGACCGCGCTGCGTGGATGCGTGCGGAGCGAGCGGGGAGAAGCCGTTTGTGTCATTGGGGTCAAGCCCCGCGCCATTCATGATCGTGCCGGTGGCGTGCTTCCAGGTTTGCTGAATCGCTCCGCTCGCGTCGAGGCGGTAGATGCGGCCATCTTCATGATTGGAAACATAAAAGCTGTCGTGTGTGCAGGAGTAGCAAATGTTGCCGAGGCCCGGCCAGCAATCGCTGCCGGAACAGCCGATGACGGCGGCATTGGGCAAAACGGCGAAGAGCGAGGGGGTGCCAGTGTTGGTGCCAATCTTGTAGATCGCGCCTGCCGCGCCGCCTGCGATCGTCCCGATCGCATCGCCGGGGCCGTTGATGAAGTCGCCATAAACGGAAGTGTGGGCCAGGAACACATCGCCCAGGTTGTTGATCGTGACGCCGAACACCGTGCCAAGGTTGGTTATCGACCAGTCCTGAACGGCGGTGGGCGCATAAAACGGAGCATACCAGCTCACGTTCGAGCCGGTTGCCGGTTGGGGCGCACCGATGTTGACGAAGTCGAGGACGCGGTTGTTGATCCCGCTCTGCTGCGTCATGGCGGCGACACCGCCGTTGAAGCCCGCGTTGGTGATGAAGTTCGGGCGCTTGCCGCAGCAGTCGTCGCACTGATCGCAGGGCGTGCCCGGGCAATTCAGAGTGAAGGTTCCAGTGTCGGGAGGGAAGCCCGGCTTCTTGCCGAGACGAATCAGGTATTGCTGTCCGCACACCACTTCGCACGTGAAAAGAGGCTGGCCGCTGCACGCCGAGTTCACGTCTTCGCCGCAGCAAAGCGGCCCCTGGCTCGGAGGTAACGTCGGACAGGCGCACCCATTGATGTAGAACGCGACCTTCGTGCCAAGCGTCGTGCCGCAGGTGGAGATGCCGACCAGTCCGGTGCAATCCGCCGTCCAGCAGTACCACACGTCGTGGTCGAAGGCGGTCGTGTCCGGCGGCACGACGCAGTGATCCTGGCCCTCACCGCTGAAGGTGGCCTGGGTCACGTCGTATGGGAAGGTACCCGCGCCGCTGATCGCCGAGGGGCTCGAACAATTATCATTGGTCGGCGGCGCCGCTTGCGCAAACGAAGCGCCCGCCGCGGTGGAAATCGCCATGAGAATCGTGAAACGCGTTGACATCCCAGTGCCTCCTGAACCCTGCTTGGCCTTCAAGTTCCGATAAAGAGTGAATCGCGCACTTTCGGCGCGCGAAAGTATGCACTCATCAATGACTCCGCCGTCCGGGACGAAATCTCCAAGTTACGAGGGTAGAATTCCTGCCGTCGCTGAATTTTTCGCCGCCCGGCATCTCCGCGCCGTTCGCGTTGAACGAACGTAACTATTTTGGTATATTGACTTTACACTAATGGAATCAGCTTTTATGCCGCAGCCAGCCGGCTTGATTACGACCACCGACTTGCTGAATGGGCTTCATGAGCCGGGCAAGCGCGCGGCCTGGGAGGAATTTGACCGGCGCTATCGGCCCATTTTGTTCGCATTTCTCCGCCGCATGGGCCTGAATGAAACCGACGCCGCCGACGTCGCCCAGGAAACGCTCACCTGTTTTGTGCAGGACTATCGGCAGCACAAGTATGATCGGGAGCAGGGCCGACTGCGGGCATGGCTGATCGGGATCGCCCGTTGCCGGCTGGCAGACCTTTGGCGCACGAAGGGCCGGCGCCGGGAGCTGCGCGGTGAATCGGCGATCAACGGGTTGAGCGATGATGCGGACGCGGAATTGATGTGGGACGCCGAGGAGCGACGCGCCATTTTCCAGCAGGCCATCGGAGAACTGCGCCAAACTTCGCGATTCAACGAGCGAACCATCGAAGCATTCGAGCGCGTGGCGTTGCGGCGTGAATCGATTGAGACGGTGTCCGCAGAGTTGGAGCTGACGCCGCAGGAGATTTACAACGCGAAGAATCGCGTGGTCGAGCGGCTTCGAGAGATCGTCAAGCACTACGAAGAAAGCTACGCGGGCGGATGAACGATGGCCGACGTGACGACCGAATGTCCATCGGCTGACGTTCTGGAGGGAATCGCCCTCGACCCGGCCGCATCACCGGAGGCCGGCGCGCATCTTGCTGCCTGTAGCGCCTGCCGCGCGGCGCTGCAGCGCATTCGCGATGACAATCAGTTCCTGCGTGACTTCGCCATCGGGGGCAGTTGGCCGATCGCCGCCCGCGCGGAAAAACTGCATGAAGTCGAGATTTCAGGCTACGAAATCGTGCGCGAGATTCATCGCGGCGGACAGGGCGTCGTCTATCAGGCCGTTCAGCTCTCGACCAAGCGCGACGTGGCGATCAAGGTCATGAAACAGGGCCCGTTCGCCACGCTGGCGGACCGGGTTCGCTTTGATCGTGAGATCGAGACGCTGGGCAAGCTGAATCATCCCAACATCGTGGCGGTTCACGACGCCGGCGTCATCATGGGGTTTCATTACTTCGTGATGAATTACGTCGACGGCGAGACGCTGGACGCCTCGATCGTGCCTCCGGTCAATCGTTCGAAGGCGGAAGTCGCGGCGGCGATCCGGATGTTTGTCAAAGTGTGTGATGCCGTACATGCGGCACACCTGCGCGGGATCATCCACCGCGACCTGAAGCCGAGCAACATCCGGGTCGATTCGCGCGGCGAGCCGCACGTCCTTGATTTTGGTCTGGCAAAATCGACGGAGTCGCCGCGCGATTCAGCGATGACGCAGACCGGGCAGTTCGTCGGGTCGCTTCCGTGGGCGTCGCCGGAGCAGATGGAGGGGACGCCCTCGCGCATTGACATGCGCACCGACGTTTATTCGCTGGGGGCCATCCTTTTTCAGTTGCTAACCAACGCGCTGCCGTTCGATGTTGGGAGCAATGTTCGCGACGTCTTCGAACAGGTGATGTTTCACGAGCCGCCGCCGCCCAGCCAGGTCGTGGCCGGCGCCGGTGGGCCGGAAATCGACGGCGAACTGGACACGATCGTTCTCAAGTGCCTCTCCAAAGACAGAGACCGCCGCTATCAGAGTGCCGCGGAACTGGCCCGAGATTTGCGGCGATATCTCGAAGGCTCCCCGATCGAAGCCAAGCGGGACAGCGCCTTGTACGTGCTTCGAAAGACGCTGCGGCGCTATCGGCTTCGGGTCGCCGTCGGGGGCACGTTGCTGGCCATCTTTGGAGTCTTCGGCATCGTGATGGCGTTTCTCTATCGACATTCAACCCAACTCGAGCGTGAGGCAGTACGAACGGCCTCGTCCCTTGCCAGTTTGCTCACCCAGAGCAATATCGAGCAAGGCCGCATGGCGGGCATGCTCGGAAATCTCGAACAGGCCGAGCAACTGTTGTGGCGCGAACTCCTCACGCACCGCATGGGTCGAGAGAAGGATTCGCCCATACAGTTGCACGATCCGCCTGGGTCGCCGGAGGTATACTGGTCTCTCTGGGACCTCTACCGGCGATTCCCGTGCCGGCGCACGATCACCGCGCCATCGGCGTACTTACGCGTTGCGACCGTTGCAGATGATGGAAGAAGCGTCTGGACCGTCGATTCTCAGGGACTGATTCAGAGATCGAACGAATACGGCGTACGGCTCGATGAATATCAAGTCAGCTTTCCGCCGAAACTCGGGATGCCGTCGATCAACCCGACGGGTCAAATCGCCTTTTTTCATGCCGGCGTTCAACTGGTGGTCTGGCGACGGGACATGGGAGACCGTCCGCTGATCGTCTTGAACTCGGCGATGAATGAAGATCCGAGTGGCCAATGCGCGTCTCGCACCGGACGTCGGTTCGCGGCGGTGATCGGGGGTGACGCCATCGTCTGGAACTCGGCGCCGCTTTTGGAGGTGGCGCGATTCTCTGGAAGCGACGCGGCGTTCACGGCCGTGGCGATTTCAAACGACGATGCTCGTCTCGCCGCCCGCGACCGACACGGCGTCATCTATCTGTGGGACATTGAAACGCGGCGACTCGTCGATGACACGCGACGCAGCGGAGTCTCGCGCGAGGTGGGCCGCAACATCGGACATCTCCTCTTTTCACCCGACGATCGACTGCTGGCCGATGGTTGGGCACAAACAGCCGGGCGGGTCTGGCATCTTGACGCTCGACCGGGCACGTTGGTGCCGCTGTCCGGCGAACCGGGGACGCATCGGGTGCAGAGTTTCAGCCCGGACAGCCGGCTGCTCGCGATCGGCGACCTGGGCGGGGCCTTGCGCATCTTCGACGCGCGAACAGGCAAACGTATGTCGATGTGCATCGCACACACCGGGCGCGTGCAGAGCGTTTCGTTCACGGGCGACGGGCGCGGCGTCTGGACCTGTGACGGGGCCGATCTGCGGCTCTGGGACGTTCTTACTGAGGCTGCGTCTCGGGTGGTCCAAATCGACGGGGACTCGTTTCACGGCGCCGACATCAGTCCCGACGGGCGATGGTGCGTGGCGGGCGGGGGCCTTGGAAAGCTGCACCGGATCGAGTTCCCAACGCTGGGCACGTCGAGCCTGGAGTTCGACAATCAGTCGACGATTTCATCGGTGGCCATTTCACCGGACGGGCGCCGAACCGCCGCGGCCACCTATGGCAACGTGGTGTATGTCTGGGATGCCCAAGCTCCCGATCAACCTCCGGCGACGCTCTTGCATCCTCATCGAGTCAGTCACGCATGTTTCAACGCTGACGGTTCGAGGATCGGTACGGGGTGCGACGACGGGGTCGTGCGTGTTTGGCGCGCCGCCGATGGCGCAATCGAGCATGAGTTTGCCAAAGTCGCCGATCGTGTGCCGCAGGTGGCGTTCGACCCTGCCGGCCGGCACATCGCGGCGGCGGTTCGCAACGGGGCGTTGCTGGTGTGGGATCTAAATAACGGCGAGCGGCAGACGTGGAGTCCGGTCACGCATAGTCCCCTGCGGGCAGTGCGCTTTTCACCGGACGGCCGGTGGCTTTTTTCGGGCGGGGCGAATCGGACGGTCGACGTGTGGGACGTCTCCAGCCGCGAGCGAGTCGCAAGGCTCGAAGGGCACAACCAGGAAATCTATTGCGTCGAGGTCAGCTCTGACGGCGAACTGATCGCGACGGGCGACACGGGCGGCGCTGTCCGTATCTGGCACTCATCGCTGCGTTGTCCGCTTATGACGCTCGAAGGGCACACGGGATCGGTCATGTCACTGCGTTTCTCGCGTGATGGCCGATGGCTGATATCCGCCGCGCTGGACCAAACCATCCGTGCGTGGGACTTGACATACTACGATCCACATATCAAGGGCAACGTCGCCCGACAACTGGGTCAATTAGACGCGGAGCAGATCGACGGCGAGAAGGCGGGCGCATGGCGGCGATGGGCGGAAGGCAAATAAGCCGCCACGGACCGGTTCGCGCCCGGCGAAGGAGGCTCACGGGGGTGCCATTTCGTGGACTTCATTTTGCCTTTGAGTCGGTCAGAAATGCCGTACGGTTCAACCGAGATCGAATCTGTCGTCGTTCCGGGCTGGGCGGATTGAGGGCCAGTGCCCGCTTCAAGCGAAGCTGAGCTTCTTCGGGACGCTGAGCCACAAGTAGGGCATCCGCCAGATTCACGAGACGGACCGCGGTTTGCTCGCACTCGGCCGCACGGGTCAGGTATTTGATCTGTCGTTCGAGCTGGCCGCGAGAGGATGCCTCTTGCGCGGCGATTTCGTAATACGGCGCCATCGCTGCCGGCTCGGTGTCGCCCACCAGCCGCGCCCGCTCGCCGGTGTGATCCAGATAGGAATCGAGCCGGCCCAGCGCCAGCGAGCTGGCCGCCCATTTTTCGTGACAGCGGGCCAGTCTTGTTTCCTGTGGATCTTCTCCAGCAAGTTGACGCGCCGCCTGCCGGAACATCCGCACCGCCAAACGGTGTTGGTCGACCTCTGCCCAAAGCTCGCCGGCAAGCAGCAGCGCTTCGGCATTCCCGGGGTCGGCCTTCAGAGCTTGTTGTGCCTGGAAGATCGCCGATTTCTCGGGGGCGACGATGATCACGTCGCCGCGGCCCCGCACCGTTTGCACGACCAAACCGTGAGGCGTGGTTTCGCCGACAACCGGTTCGGCGTCGAGAACGTCCCGCCAGCGGAGTTGACGCAGGTCGCCGAGTGCCGCGCCGCTGGCTCGGAGCGCCTCCGCCCAGCAGCGGTGCAGGTCGCACGAACCGAGCCCCAGAGCGTAAGCTTTCTGAAACGCGGAGGATGCCATCGCGGAGGCATTGTCCGCCAGCAACGCCCGTCCGAGCCAGTAGTGATGACTCGCGCGTCCCGGTTGAGAACGCACCGCGGCCGAAAGCTCCCGGCGCGCGGCGGCCGGCCGATTTTCGAGAAGGTCAATGCGCCCGCGAACGAGATGGCGATCTGCGGATGACAGGCTTGCGTCCCGCCGCTCCAGGATCGCGCGGGCGCCTTTCATGTCTAAACGATCCAGGCAACGGGTGGCCGCGGGCAGATCGGCGCGAGCGACCTGTTGTGACGATTTCGTGGACTCCCCATCATTGGCCCGCGCGGGCGCGCCGATCGCCAGCAGCGCGCACGCACAGCAGCAACGTAGAGCGCCGAAAAAACCAAGGCTGCGGGTCAAGGTATCGCTCCCAGGACTCGATGATTCAACGTTCAAACGGACGCGTTTGCGCGCCCGCGCATTCGGATGCCGAATGCCGCCCATGTGGCTGGGCCTGTGAACGGATACGGGCGACCATGGGTCGGGCATCACGTCCAATTGCGCCTCGCAGCGGCGCTTCTCCGTTGAAATGTAACATTCCAGGTCCAATGGGTCAAAACGCCTTCTCGCATCAAATTGACCCCAACGCTCCAGTATTGCCGGCACCGAGTGACCGAATTTCGGCGGCTCGAATCTCTGTTTATTGAAGCGTGACCCCAGACTGATATAATTGCACAAAGTCCGCAAACGTTGTACGCACACCGGATTCGCCGACGGGACGCTCGGACCCCAATCCCTCGGAAAGGGCCCCGCACTTGGTCGCCTCAGCTCCACAGGTCGTTCAGCCGTCACAACGAGCCGCCCGTTCGGCGCCGCGTCGGGCGGGAACCGGACAGGACCGGCCCTTCTGGCGGGAGGTCACGCACTTCATCGGACCTGCGGGTTTGAGCTTCATCTGTCATCTTTTGTTTATCTTCCTACTCGGTCTGACCAGCTTCGCCGTCGGCGCCGCGGCGGATTCACTTCAAACTGAATTCACCGCCAAAGTTGTCGCCGTCGGTTCGGGCGATGGGCCGGTCGGCAGTTTTCATTTTCCCGGCCGGGCGATGATCGACCGTCCCGATTCGCGCGAGCGCGACGACGGGATGACGGAAGAGAGCATTCAGGACTTATCCGCGCTGCTGGAAAATGAAAAGTCGTTGCAGATGACTCCGGTGGACGTTGGCGGTTCCGGTCTGAGCACGATCGCCGTGGACACGCTGGATCGCGGCGACGTGGTCGGGACGAGCGGCGTTCCGGGCGGAAGCGGGGAAGCAGGGGAGGGGCGCGGCCTGGGGATGGGCCTCGGCGATCGCGACCTGGCGGGCGGGGGACCGGTCGGCAGCATGTGGGGGGTGGGAAAGGGCCAGCAGGCGCGAACGATCGTCTATGTCATGGACCGCAGCGGCTCGATGAGCGACACGTTTTCGCTTCTCCAACGCGAGCTGATGCGGTCGATCGGGTCGCTGGATTCGGAACAGATGTTCAACATATTGTGGTTCAATCAGGGCCGGGCCGATGAATGGTCCACTCGCATGCGCAAGGCGACGGTCGAGAACAAGCGCGCCGCCTTCGCGGCGATCAAGAACGTCGTTCCCGAGGGTCAAACCGAGCCGCTGGATGCCGTGCGGCGGGCACTGGGTTATCACCCGGACGTGATGTTCCTCCTTTCCGACGGCGACTTCGGCGAGGAGAACGAAAAGCTCGAGAACTATTTTTCGCAGCGAAATCGCCGTCGCCGGACCACTGTCAACACCATTCTTTTCATTTATGACATCCAGGGCGCCGGAGAGCACGTGCTACGCCGCATTGCCGAGAGCAATGGCGGCACGTTCAAGCACGTGACCCAGGAAGACATTGATCGCTCCTGATGCGACGAAAGGCCTCATGATGCTGTTCCGCAATTTGCGGCTGAATCTCGCCGTGATGATGGTTGTCCTGCTCGGGGTCGCGAGTCACGGTCGCGCCGCCGACCCCTCCGAGTTGCCGGCCGACGCGACCTTCATTCAGATCGTTCTTGAATCGAGCTGGGTCGGCGTCGTCATCGCAGTGATGTCGATCTGGTCGGTCTCGGTGATCATCGAGCACTTCTGGTCCATCCGGCGATCCACGATGGTGAACGAGGAGGAAGTGACGGAAGTGCGCGAGCTGGTTGAGCGCCGGCAGTTCAAGGAATGCATCGAACGGGTCAGCAAGAGCAAGACTATGTTCGGCGACGTTCTCACGGTCGGCCTCCGCCACGGCCGCCACGGTTTTGATGCGATGCAGGAGGCCGTCGAAGAGCGGGCGATGGCGTGGCGCAGCCGCCTGTTCCGGCGGGTCGAGTACTTGAACATCATCGGCAACATTTCGCCGCTGCTCGGTCTTCTGGGGACGGTGCTGGGCATGATCGAGTCATTCGGCCAGATGCGCTCGGGCGCTTATGGAGCGGACAACCTGGCCGGTGGCATCAGTCTGGCATTGGTCAGCACGTTTCTCGGTCTGGTCGTCGCCATCGTGTCGATGCTCTTTTTCGGCATCTGCCGCAACCGCGTCGACTCGATGACCGTGGCCGCCCACGCCGCTGCGGTGGATATCCTCGAATATTTCCGGCCTGCTCAACTGCCCATGTCTCCCGCCGCGCCGGGATCGGCCATGGCTGCTGCCGCGCAGGTGTCATCCGCGTACGGCCTGGGCCCGATTTCTTCAGGCGGCGCCGTCGCGGCCGCGCCTCCCGGAACCGCACCGTCGGGCGGACCGCTCCGCACCGGGACTTCCGGTCTCAATCCCTCGGGGCCGGTTCAACTCGCGGAGGGATAAGGTCTTCCGATGCACTCGCCGCCGGCTCCCACTTCTGTCACGATCAATCTGGCCGCCATGGTCGATGTCACCATGTGTCTGCTGATCTTCTTCATGCTGACGACGGAGATGGTCAAAAGCGAGAACAGCTTGATCGACCTGCCGCTGGCCAGCGCCGCGAAGCGGGTTGAAAAGAAGGACCTCGGCGACCGATTCGTCATCAACATTCGGGATGCCCGCCTGTCCGGGGGAAGCGGCGCCACGTATCTCGTTCAGGAAAAGGAAACCACGCTCGCCGGGCTTCTGGAGCGTCTTCAGGCCGAGCGTTCCGCCCGCGCCGAGGTCAACTGCGTCATCCGCGCCGATCGCGGGTTGCCGTACAAATACGTTCAGGCCGTGATGCTCGGCTGCGCCAAGGCCGGCGTGAAGAAGATCACATTTAGCGCCCTGCCGCGCGGGGGAGAAGCTCCGTGACACAGCGGCGCGGCTTTTCTCCGACCCTCTTCTATGCCCCCAACCTCGCGTCGATGGTCGACGTGGTCATGGTGATTCTCATCTTCTTCATGCTCGGCACGAGCTTCAGCGTTTCCGAGGGCGTGTTGCCCAGCGAGTTGCCTTCGCAGATCGGGCCAGGCGGCAGCGCGCAGGTCGCCATTGTGCCGACCGTGCAGATCGCGCTCTTCGAGCAGCCCGAGTCACCGGGGTGCCGCATCATTATCATGGATCATGAACTCGCGGAAAACTCGTTCGCCGCGCTGGCCGCGTTGCTTGTTCAGCGACGAGAGGCGGGGGCCGATCCCAACGGCCGCATCCTCATCGGGGCCGAGCCGGGGGTCGCCTATCAGAACGTGGTGTCCGCGATGGACGCATGCGTGCGCTCCGGCTTCGGCAACATACAGTTTTCGGTGAATCCGGATGTGCAAATCGATGTCGACTGAGACTTCAGCGTGGGGGTCGCGGGAGGGGCGTTCGTACGCCTGCGGTGAATGGATGTCGCCGTCCTGTGGGTCGTCGGAAACTTCTCCTATCAGGACACTCTGTTTTTCCGGGGTCGCACTGATGTTGTCGTTGCTATGCACATCTCCCGCGTCGGCTCTTGAAGACGAGCCTGACGATCGCCTGTCGCCCGACCAGCGCCGCCTTGTCGGCGGCCTGATTCAGCGCGGGATGCCCGAGCTGGTCGAAGAGCTGCTCTCGGGCGCCCCGACCATGCACCGCGTCTATATCGCCCGGGCTTATTCCAAGGCCGCCGTTGATGAGACTTCGCCGGAACAGCGGGAGGAGTTGTACGGCCGCGCTGCGGAAGAATACCGGCGCGCTATCTCTCTTTCGCGCGATGCCGCCTGGCTGCGCGGCGAAAAGCGCCGCTTCGACGTCTCCCACTGGCGCGTCGAGCTGGGCGAGATGATTCTGCGGTTCTGGATCGCCCGCGATCTGGATCAGTTCGAAATCACCAGCGGCCTCGAATACGACGCCGAACGGCTGCGTGCCCGCCTTGAAGAAGCTCGCGAGTGCTACCGGCTTGCCGGAAAGACGCTCGAAGATCTCGACGTGGGCCTGCGCACCGAAGAGGAACGATATCTGCTCATGGGAATTGCCGAACAGATTCCCGCTCTGCTCGATCAACAGCGTTTCAATCTCGCGTGGACCGAGCTTTATCTCGGGACCATCGCACCCCTCCGGTCGCCCGAGCGCCGCCTGCTCGATGAAGCGCTCGTCGCGTTCGACACCTATTCTCGAATCGCTCCGGACGAGGAACGCAAGTATCAGGCGCTGCTTGGCGCCGGCATCGCCCTGCGCGAGACCGGCCGCCATGACGAATCCATCGCCGCGCTTGAGCGTGTAATC
>DATMEE010000207.1:0-5160 GCA_035557035.1 Phycisphaerae bacterium | reverse complement strand
CGGGCCCATCGAATCCGCCCTGAACCCGACTATGAGGCGTCATTTACCAGCCCGGAAGATCTGATCATCAAAAAGCTGGAGTTCTACAAACAGGGCGGATCGGACAAGCACATTCGGGACATCAAGGGCGTCCTAAAGCTGCGCGCGAACGAACTCGATTGGAACTATCTTGCGGCATGGACCCAGCGCCGAAATGTCGCGGATGTCTGGAATGAGATTCGCGCTCAATTCGAAACGCGCGGCGATTCTTGATTGGCGTCATTCTTTCTGTCCAATCCGAGTCTGAAGACTACTTCACGGTCGCGTCGCCGGAACATTTTCGCCAGTCGCAACTTCCCCGGTTTGCATAAAGCTTTCGCGGCTTCCGCACTTCTACCGTCACTTCGGCACGCTCCCGTCCCAGGCGTGGCTCATTGCTTCCCGGAATCGCTTTGTATCTTTATACGCCGATGCGCTGCGCTCCAGGGACGACGGGGTGGACCTCACCAGGCTAACCAGCACGCAAACCGTCAGAATCCCCGGCAGCCCCAGTTGCCCATAGGCCGCCTGCACAACCATGCCCACCGCCACGGCCGCGAGCAGAATGATTGCAAGGACCAGGTTGACCGTGTTGCCCTGCGTCCGGCCGTTGAAGCCGCACCGCGCGCACTGGTACCGAGTTCCGCCGAGCAGCGTCTTGCCGTGATTTTTGACGATGCCGTACCCGCACGCCAGGCAGTCGATGTTGAGGTATTGCATGATCGGCCTCGCAACCAATACGCTTTCAGACCTGTCCGCTTTACGTTCGCTCGGTCGCCTGTACGACCTTGGGAATCGAGAGAACGAGAAGTGTCAGTATGCAACTCGAGGCGATCGTCGTCAGAAGCCCAAGAATTCCGGTTCGATCCAGCCCGCGGGAAAGCGCCCCGATGAGGGCAAACAGCATCATCGACAGCCCGATGTAGCCCAGATTGAAGAATGGTTGAGCGCCCTGCTCGCGGGCGTTCGTTTCAAGCCGGATGACCCTGTCCAGGCGAAAACACAGCGCGGGCAGCCAATAGAGATGAAATAGCGGAACCAAGAGTCCGATCACGGCGTCCGCCCGCCGGGGCAACTTACCCTCCCGGTCCAGCGGGCGCAGGCGGCCAACCACTTGGTGAATCCAGACCAAGAATGTGACAGCGCTTAGCAGGATGATGACTACGGCGGCCACGTCAGTCATTTCTCTGAACGAGCGGGTGATCGGGACAAACAACATCAAGCCGTAGAAAAGCATGCCAAGCCACACAGCGCCAAGCAGGAGATGGCCACGGGGCAATTCGACGTGCGGTCCGGCCGCGGCAGCCGGTTCCTCGTGCCCGGGCAGCGTGCCGCAGTTCGGGCAGCGGCCGTCGGCCGTGGGGAGGCCGGTGACGTTGCATCTTTTGCATAGTGGCGAGATCGATCATGGGACCTCCTCTTTCGGCGTTTTGACTTTTCGGCGTTTCGGCGTTTCCGTTCCCTTCGTGGCTACGTGGCTTCGTCGCTCCGTGGCTTCCCCTATCTACCCCAACAGCCGCTCGACGAAGAGCTGGAGCTTGTGGCATCGGTTTCCAACCGGTGAGGGGTGACACGGGTTTCCAACCCGCCAGCGAACTTGCCCGACGTCGTTCATGTCGCCCCGATTGCCCGCCCCGACCCCCTCTCCCTCGATGGGAGAGGGGGTTGGGGTGAAGGTGATTGTCTTATCGCCGCATCCGCCGCCGTTTGAACTTCCAGCCGCCAAGCAGCAATGGCATCAGCAGGAGTGTCGCGCCAAGGGCACCGCATTCGCAGCCCATGCCGCAGGCTTCGGATGATTCCAAGCAACAACCATCGATGAATTCGAACACCGGTTCAAAATCCCAGTCCGGTGTGACCTCAATGGAAACGGGATTCTCGTTGCTGCTGATCGTGCCAGTCCACCGAAGGAATCGATGACATTCGGGCGGAATCGCCCGGACCTGCACATTGTCCCCGTACTCAAGGTCTCGGCACGCACTTTGAAGATCGTCGTAACCATCGATTTCTATCAATCCCAAGGTAGGTTGGCGCGGGCATTCAACGACACATGGAATTCGCTCAGGATTTCCGCAACCGCATGAACCGGGACCAACGCTTTTCTCTGGATCATCGGGGCATCCGTCACAAACATCGCCTGGACCATCATCGTCGGAGTCAGCTTGATCCGCATTGGGTTCATGAGCGCAGTTGTCGTCTAAATCACAAACACAATCTCCATCCACATCACCTTCTTCTGGACAACAATCGCTGCATGGACTTTGGGTATCGTTTTGATGCTCCGGACATTCATCGCAGACGTCGCCGACGCCATCGCCATCGGAATCGAGTTGATCGCTGTTGGCGTCGCTGGGACAATTGTCGTCCGGATCGCAACGATCGTCATTATCCGGATCAGATCCAACACATTCGGAGATAGGACCGGAGACACCGGAACAACCCACACTATTGCAATCGTCACCGACGCTAATATTGCACGATTTGGTTCCCGTCGAACTCGGCGAAAAACGCACGGTCACCGTGCGACTCTGACCTGCTCCGAGGTTGTACGAACCGCCGCCCGAGACGATGGAGTAGTGAGCACACGACTCCAATACGTTGCCCGAAAGGGTGCCGCCGCCATCATTAGTAATCGTGAAGCTTCGGTCATTCGACGACCCAACTTGGACCGTGCCGAAACTCAGCGCAGTCGGTGCTACGAGACATTGAGGCGGATCGTCGCAAGGTGGGCCGCTGCAATTCGAGTCGTCGCAATCGGTGAACCCATCGCAGTCGTTGTCCACGCCGTCCGTACAGCTTGTCTCCGAACTTGGTGGTGGGCCGCAATCGGTAGAGCAGTTACAACTCGTCTCGCCGCTCCCACACGTGCCATCGCCGCAATCAGTGCAATCGACGGTTAAGCAATCAATATTGTCGCCCTGATACGAGCCGCCGGCGCTTGAGCAGCTCAACAAGGTGCGCATTTCGCAGGAGCCATTCGGCAAGCAGCAAGCGCCAACTATCGTTGGACAAGTTAAATCTCCGCCAGAACAGTCATCATCAAGTCCATTTCCGCAAATCTCAGTAGCGTCGGGATGCACACTTTGCCTCGTATCGTCACAGTCGTTGTTGTTATCCACATGGCCAGACGGCTGGTTGCACACCTCCTCTTCGTCGTTCGGATCGCCAAATCCGTCGCCATCGTCGTCGTCGTACCATGAAGGCGTCGAAAAGAGAATCGTGGAATTTGTTCGATCGTGATTGTTACCAGCATCGTCGTCAGTAGGCGGGGGGTTGGTGATACTCACCTTTGCAAAGACGTAGTAATTCCCTTCAGGCTGATCGTCCGACCAATGGCGGACCATGTTCGACAAGCCTGTGCTACTCAAAGTTACCGGCTGCGTAGATCCCGATGCGATGGAAAATGTGAAACTCGTGTCCCCGATCTTCGGGTCACTGCCCGTGAGTGTCGTATTCGTTGAGAGAAAGTACTCAACCAATAATCCTTCTGAAGATAATGGTACAGAACCGTTGTTCTGAATTCCGAAACTACACGAAGTGAACTTGTTAGAGCAACTGACACTCGATGGTGAAACTGATAGATTGGTCAATTCTAGATCTGCTTCCTGGGTACACGACACTTGGCTGCAAAGCGTACCTAACCCCTGGAATGCTCCGGTAGAGGAGGTGCAATCAGATGGATACCTCGTTTGGCAACCACCCGAATTCAAGCAGCATGCGC
Organism: Phycisphaerae bacterium; assembly: GCA_035557035.1. Lineage (GTDB taxonomy): Bacteria > Planctomycetota > Phycisphaerae > UBA1845 > UTPLA1 > JADJRI01. The sequence goes on along the minus strand of DATMEE010000207.1, from coordinate 1,421 downwards.
CCCGCAAATAGAAGCGAATTTTCCACCACTCGATCTGGCCTACGCCTGCCTCCCAGGTGTCCTGGACCTGTAGATTCCATTGCCGATTGATCGTAATTCCGTCAAACGCTGAGATCACATGCGTAACCGTGTTACTCGGAAACCATTTGGTGCAGAGGTCTTCACTCGAGGTACAGGGCGCCTGCAGCGTGTGAGTGATTCCGGCGGCGGTTAACGTCAGTCGAAGGTCTTCAGGAAAGTCGTGACTGATGCACGTTTCAATAGCGAGACCGGTAACAACGTAATTTGTCGAGTGGTTTACTGTACCGGGGCTAACCATTACGGTGCCCGGCCCATTACACGAGTCAGAACCCGAATCCTGAATCGATATATCACTCGGATTGACTAGAAATTCCAAATAGTTGGGTTGGCCGTAAGTAGTTCCCTCGAAAAGGAATATAGAGAAAAATGCTGAAATTACCGTGGAGAGGGTGATTTTTTGTCGCATGGCGCTTCTCCCTTCATTAAGAGCCACGGAGCGACGGAGCCACGAAGCCACGAAGCAGACGTAGCCGCTACAGAGGCGTGCGTCGGGGGCGGGCGGGGAGCGCATGGAATTTTGGAATTTTTTGAAAAAGAGCCACGAAGCGACGGAGCGACGAAGCCACGGAGGGAGTGGACGGGAGGCACGAAGCAGATGGGTCAACGCCACTGAAAGTCGAAAAGTCAAAACGGAGGAGAGAGGGGGAACTTCAGCTTTGACAAGCGTTTATGGAAATCCCACGGGGGGCGGCAACGGGGTGCGGCGCACGCGGCGATTCGTCGCGACAACAAAGTGGCCGGGGACGCTCCGCTCGATGATCGGCCAGTGGGCCTGAAAAAGAGCCGTTCGCTCAGGTTCGGAGGGAACCCGGAAGCGCAACAGAATCACGCCTACGGCCGACACCCTCTGGCGAAACACCAACTCTCCGAATCCCTTGTCCGCGGTGAGAATGACGCGGCGCTGCTCCACCGCCATTTTCAGGAGGTCGGCATCGGACATCCCCGACGCCACGGCTTCGGCATGGATGCAATCGTGCCCGTTGAAAGAAGAAATTCGCAGATCGCCCGGCTGATGTGCGCGTCTGCGAGGACTTTCATTCAGAATAGACCAGTTCATCCCGCCGGAGGACCGCGGCGGCGTAGGCGGTGGCTGCGCGGACGTGTTCCGCGGTGAGGCCCACGTAGTTCTGGACGAGTTCATCGACGGTGGCGCCGTCGCCAAGGCGTTCAAGGATGAACTCGACGGTGAGCCGGGTGCCCTTGAAGACCGGCTTGCCCTGGGCGACTTCGGGCTTCGCTTCGATGTAGTCCTGCCAGTTCATTTGCTCGCGCTCCAGGGGGTCCCACGGCTCTGAGTCGTCTTAATTCTATCGAACGAGCGGGGAAAAGGTCAAAACGGG
>DATMEE010000206.1:0-9222 GCA_035557035.1 Phycisphaerae bacterium | reverse complement strand
ACGCAGGACGCGGCGCCCTCGACCCAGGCGGCGGTCACGCCTCCGCCCGTCACGCCCGAGCCGGCCCCCGCGGACGATGGCCGGGAGAACCAGCGCCAGGCCGTGGTCGACGCGATCTACGCCCAGATTCGCCTCCAAATGGAACAGGCCATCGTCGAGCGCAAGCAAATGCTCGATGCCGGCACCCCGGCATCCGACGAAAAGGTCCGCGAGCTGGAAGGCAAGATCATGAAGGCCCGCGACCTGCTGATCGAGAACGGCGAAGAGGTCGAAGAAGTCGACCCCCCGATCGTGCAGCGCACCCCCTGATTAAACGAATTCTCGGGACCCCTGTTTAGCCCCGCCCTGAAGGGGCAGGCGAGCGGTGCAGACGTCATTTCTCGCATCACGGCTTGCGGCGCGCGTTGAATCCCGTCAACGCCATCAACTGGAACGCCACCGCCAGCAACACCCGAAACGTGGCCGCCCCCGTGTCGCCGTTGACCGATGCGTAGAGGCCGAAGGCAAGGGCGCACACCGCGAATGCCTGCGCGATGGCGGCGGCCAGTTGTGCGAAGGAAAAATCGCTGTATCGCTGCTCGCGCTTGATCGAGCGAACCTCCTCAAGCACCTGCCCGAGGCTGGGCTCCGGCGCCGCAGTCGCGAAGTTCTCGAGAAGGTGTTCGGGAATGTGCGGCGCGGGCGCGGCCGACGCAACGGCGTCACCGGTCAAAACCACCTTCCGCTCGCTTTTTTCAGCATGTTTCGCAATGGTTGGAACGGCCGGACCTGACTGCTTTGCCGCGGTCGAGTCTATTGATGAGTGAACCGGCTGAACGCTCTGCGACTGCTCCGGATTCCGTCTTTCTGAAGCCCGCGCCTTTTCGTCAATCGCGACCGAACCGGGAGCCTCGCGCCCACTTTCCTTGGGCGGCGGAACAAGTTCGGGCTCCGGCGGAATGACCTTGCGCGGGGATCCGGATTCTCCCTGCGGCACAAAACGCTGCGGGTCCTGGACGGGCTTCGGCCCGCGAGCCGCTTCCGCGTCGGGATCGACCAGATTTCGATGAGCCTCGGCGGCCGAGGGCGCCAGAATGCGCACCTGCGGGTCGGCAATGCGAACCGCCGTCGGGCTTGCGACGCCAACCCCGGCGCCCGATTTTGAATCCTCCATGCGCAGCGCGTCCTGCAAACCCTTCAATGCCGAACCGGAGGCACTGTTGCGCTGCGCATCCTCGCGGCGTTTCGACGGCGCTGGGGGCTTTGTGATGGCCGGGGCCTCAGCGGTTTCTCGCGCGGGAGTGCCCGTGGCCGCCTTTTGCGCCCGGACCTTTGTTTCGCGCAGAACGATCTCAGCTGCCTTCGAAAAGCTCGCCGCCGTGAAATCGGGGGGGGGATCAATCTTGTTGTTGCCGCTGGCGATCAGTATCGTTTTGCACCCCACCGCCCGGCCGGCGACCACGTCCCGCTCGCTGTCCCCGATCATCCACGAGGCCCGCAAATCGAGCTTCAGGTCGGCCGCCGCCTGAATCAGCATCCCCGGCTTCGGCTTGCGCAGGTCGCTGTCCTTGCGATATTTCTCCACGACGGCGTCCGGACCCGTGAGATATGGGCAGTAATAGATCGCATCCACCCCCGACCCGTTCTCCTGCAACAACTCCTGCATCCGCTCATGAACGGACGAAAGCTCCGCCTCGGTGAGATAACCCCGCGCCACGCCGGACTGATTCGTCACCACCACCACCGGCAGCCCCGCCCCGCGCAGCTTCTCAATCGCCTGCCCCACGCCGGACAGAACGCGCACGTGCTCGGCATGGCGCAGATAGCCGGGGTCATGAATCAGCGTGTTGTCGCGGTCGACGAAGACGGCCGCACGGCGGTTGTTGGGCATGAGTCCTACATTATCTCGATCAGGGCCTGTCGCAACAACGGCAGCATGATTTCGTGATGGCCGGTGACGTGATGGCCATGACCCGGCTTGACCGATCGGCCGATGACGTTCTGGCTCGGGCGATAGTGGCGAATCATATCGAAGTTCGCGGTGACCAGTTCGTCGAGATTGTTTCCGAGGTTCCGCGCGACGGCGATCGCCTTCAGAAACACTTCTGGAAGGATGACGGCCGACCCGATGTTGCACCAGACGCCTCCGGGCTGACCGGCCTTGGCGGAAGCACAGTCGCCGAGAACGTCGCAGATGAGGCGAAAATCAACGGTGCTGAGCCGCCCGAGATCGCTCTCGGCGACGAGCTTGTGCATGTGAATCGTGTCCGTCCCCAGCGCGACATGGACCGTGACCGGAACGCCGGCGCGCGCGGCCGTCGCAAGTATGCTCTTATCGATGTTGGGCGCCTTGATTCGATTCAGTGAATCTCCCAGCACGGCCCCGAGCCCGATCTCGTCGCTCGCACCCTTTTGATCCCCTTTTCCAAGCGCGTCGGCGAAGAACTTCGGCGTTTCTTCCACCATTCCGAAGCTTCCGTCATTGATCGTGTCGCCGACCTCTTCACTGGTCTGGCCGATGGTCGCAACTTCGACGTCGTGAATGGCGGTGGCGCCGTTCATGGCGATGGCCGTGACGATCTGCCGCTCGATCAGATCGCAAATAATCGGCGAGCATCCCACCTTGACGACGTGCGCGCCCAGCGCGAACACCACAGGCCGGTCGGCGCGGCGGGCGGCGGCAACCGCGTCGACGACGGCGCGCAGCTCGCGCACGCCGAGATAGGGCGGCAGTGCATCGAACCAATCGCGAAAGCTCGCAGACTTCGGCGGCAGGACCGCCATCGCCTCAATATCGAACTTATGCGCGCGATCCCGAATCGCATAAGTCTTCAGCTTTCCAAGATCGACGGGTCGATAGCGACGGGTCATCCGGGCACACCCTCCGCGGCAGGCGACGGCGATCGGGCGAGGACCGCGTCGATTGCCTCGGCGATGATTCTATCGCCATCGTCCATGAATTCGATCTCCAGATTTAACACCAAAAGCCGGCAGCTCTTTTCCGGCCAGCGGCCCACCAGCTTCACCGCGTCCTTTTCAGTGGTGACCACCGCGTTGGCTTCGAGTTCGAGGGCGACGTCGGAGATCGCCGCGACCTCCTCGTCGGAGTACGCGTGGTGATCCGGATATTCGTATGCCGCAAGCACCTTCAAGCCCATTTTTTCCACCGCCCGCCGAAAGCTGTCAAAGTTCGCCACGCCCGCGAACACCACGGCCTGAATCGCGGCAGGGTCCTGCCCAGTCAAGAGTGTCCCATTCAAATCCTGAAAGCCGGTGATGCGATGCGTCGCTTCAAGCAAGGGTCGTCCGTGCGAATAGCGCCGCGCTGTCGCGAGAAGAAGCATCTTGTCCGAAGCCTCTATTTCGTCGCTGCGCGTTACGATGACGAGATCGGCGCGCCGTAGAGACGATGGCGGCTCGCGCAGCAGGCCCCGGGGGAGCATCCATCCGTACCCAAAGGGATGCGTGGCGTCGAGAAGAACGATATCGAGATCACGCGCAAGACGGCGATGCTGAAAGCCATCGTCGAGGACGATGACGTCGCTGCCTGCGTCCGTCGCGGCGCGGGCGCCTTCCACACGATTGGCGTCGATGACGACGGTCGCCTCGGGCACCCGGCGGCGCAGAACGAGCGCTTCATCGCTTTCAAGCCGCCATGGCGGATCCGGAACGGCTGAATTTGTCGGCGATGGGACAGTCCGACCCTTGTAACCCCGGGTGAGGATCGCAACCTTGCGCCCGCGCGCATGCAACATTCGGGCCACGCGGGCGGCCATCGGAGTCTTTCCTGTCCCGCCGACGGTGATGTTCCCGATCGAAATGACCGGGCAGCCGGCGCGGCGCCGCATCGGCGGGATGAGGCTGTAAGCGGCGTTTCGCACCCGGATGATAAGGCCGTATGGCAGGGCGAGAATGGCGAGACCGGCCCTGGCAAATTTGCGGGCAAGACCGCCGCGGCGGCCCGAAATGAGATCGAGAAATGGGCTTCGTCGGGCGGTCATTCGCTGCGAGTTTACCACAATGCGGGCTTCGCACTTAAAGGAGCGTGATCGAACAATTGAAACACCTGGCGCGACTTGGAATGCCGTCAGCTTCGTTGACGTTCCGCGAGGCGGGAATTAGTCTTCGCGCCGCTCCGTCAATCGCCCAGGGACATCTACCATGCGTCGATCAGATCGGTTCGTTGCAGCAATGCTCGTGAGCGTTTTCGCGACGAGCTGTTCCGAAACCCAGCGCCGTGATTCCCGGCCCGGAACCTCGGCGTCTCGATGGAATCGCATCGCCTTGCCGGATGCCGGCACTGAAGATGCCTTCGACGCGGCCATCGCGGCGACACGACAGTATTTTCCATCGTTCGATGCCTCGCGGGCCGACCTGCGAATCGAGACGTCCTGGGCGGAATACACCCAGCGCGGCGGCACTGACCGCATTCGCGACAATGCCTTTAAGACGAGCAACCGCATGAGGCGCAAGGCGACGGTGATGATCACCTCGAGCGGCAGCGGGTCGATCGCCCTGTGCGAGGTTCACGTGCAGCGCCTCGACACGGCCGATCAGCGGGCCTTTCAACAGCACCGCGAATTCAACGACGTGCCGAATTCGACGCCCATCGAGCGGGATGCCGCCGTGAGCGGTTCGCAATCGGAGTCGTGGACGGACGTCGCCCGCGACAGCACGCTCGAACGGAACATTCTGCAGGGCATCTTCAATCGAGTAAATCAGCCGGATGGTTCGACGACACGCCCTGCCAACGGCGCCTAACACTTTCTTGTTACCTTGTTTTCGCCCTGAAAGGGCGACGGGCTTTAGCCACGGGTGAAGCGAAGCGGAACCCCGTGGATATGTTCCGCCCGAATACGGTCCGCTCCGAAGGAGCGGCGGAATCGTCGAGATGTTGCGGCGATTCCGGACTGGGTCGCCAATTCTTCATCCTCATTGATGCTGAAGCAAGAATATCGCATCTTTTCTGATCACAGTGCGGGCATGACCTTGCCGCCGGCCGATACGGGCTTGTCCCCGCAGACGCCCAGGCGCGAGCGCTGCTCGTTGACCCAGGCCAGCAGTCTGGCCGCTTCCTCCTCGGAATATCCCGCACAGGCTTCCTCGACCACGTTCTGAGGCACGGCGATGCGCCGCTCGGTCGGCGGACGCAACGGCTCCGCCGTCGTCGCGCCCGCTGACCGCTCCGATTCGGCAGACAGGTGCGGAGCGGGATCGATCCGCACATCTGAAATCTCAGATGCCAAATCTGAGATTGATAAAGAGGTTCGATCCGCCGGTTGATTCAGGGTCTTGCACCCGCACGTCGGACACGGGTGCTTTTGCCGGCCCGCAAGCACGACGATCAGCCCGATAGGACCCCATACCAGTCCGTGCATGGCCCCCTTCCCGCCCATGCCCTTGTTCATGCCGATTAGCCCGCAAAGGACCGGCCAGACCAGCCACCCGGCCAACATGGTCCACATAAGATTACTGAGTTGCTCGGGCTGAAACCCCCGCAGTGCCTCCGTCATGTCGCCCCCCCCTGCAAACGCCCGGCACGAAAGTATCCCGCTCAACTGCTCGCCGGAACCTCGCACGCCGGGTTGCCGTTTGGCGACGTTTGCAGAATAAAAAATATGATTCGATGGGAGAGTCGCGGCGATCAGCCGCCGGTAATCTGCCGCTTCAGGCCGAGAATCTCCTGATAAGCAGGCTTGGGCTTGCAGTCCACGTCCAATACGCCGTTGGCCTCGGACCCATCGATCAGCCGGGCGCACGTGACTGTTTCCACAAAGGGCTTTGAAAGGGCGATTTGGTAGAACTCCCGCATCCACGAGGCCTGCACGTCCGGCGACCACGCGCCGTGCCAGTGGCCGTCAGTCGCGGCGCCATTCGTGGAGGGAACGCCGGCCGCCGTGACGTGGATGGGCTTGCCCAGCGCGCCGTAGCGGTCGAGCAGGCTGGAGATTTGCATCAGGTCCCGCGCGGCCCCGCCCGATTCGCCGGTGCCGAAGCGGATGTCCAGCCCGAAAGCGTCGAAGTTGATCCCGCTCTGCACGGCCATTTCCGCATAAAGCGATGGCGGGATGGTGCGAGAATCCTTTGCGTAGTATTCACCCCACGGCAGGACGATGCCGACGACCGATTGACACTTTGGCGACATCTGCTTGACGAGCAGCGAAGCAATCCGCGTCAGGTCCATGATCTGCTCGAAGGTGAACCCCAGCGGGTTGAAGGCATGCGCGGCGCTGATGACCTCCCAGACCTGAACATGGGGGCCGAAGGTCTTGAGCGTCTGGCGGATATGCCGCGTGGCGTGATCGCGGAACTTCTCGTAGTCCTTGCCGAGCTTCTGGGTCCACGCCGGCAGGTGGCCCGGATCGAAAGAGAGCAGCGCCGATCCCCAGCACGGAAAGCGGTGCTGGGCAAGTGCCTTGACCAGGGCATCGACGCCGGCCGGTTTGTGGGCGCCCTCGGTCGGTTCGAGCGCCGACCATTGAAACGGCAGCAGGGCGAAATCGAACAGCTCGGTAAGGCGCTGAATGCAGTCTTCGTTCACCTGGTTGGGATAAATCCGGCACCCGAGGGGCCGCTTGGCGAGCTGGTCCGCCTCGTGGCGGCGCTTGAGGAAGACTTCGGCATGAAGGGCGGTCACGGCTTCGCCCGCCTTTACGCTGGCGATGATGCAGCCGTCGGCGTGCCGGGCGGCGGACACCTCGTCGGCCGCGGTGAGGGCTTCGACGAGAAGCTGCCGGGCCGCATCGATCTCCTTGTAGATCGGCGCGCCTTCGGGAAAGTCGTAGAGTCCCCAGTCTTCGCGTTTTTGGGCGATGCGCATGAGCTGCCCGCGGGCGAGCTCGACGTTCAGGTTGTACGGCGCCTTTCTTTCCTGAAGGCGCGGGGTTTCGAGCATGATGTTCCCGACGCCTTCGACCGGCCAGAGAATCGACAAGGCCGCCGCGCCCCGGGAGCGGGTGTCAAAGACGATTTCGCCGCCGGAGAATTTCATGTCGGCGCGGAGCGCCACGCGATCATTTCCCACCAGATAGGCCGTGGAAAGATCCATCGCTTTCGCGGGTGCGCCGTCGTGATAGGCCCTGATTCGGAGCATGTTTGCGACTTCTACCTCTACGAGATATCACACTTCGAACGACCACCCGGACTCAAAGTCCGGGGCTCGGCTCGCCGGTGAGCATTCGGGCTAACATGATAGAGTTTCAAGGCGACTGCGTATAGATGCGCTGCGGTCAGCAACGAGCCGCTCTCTTGCCTCTCACGCGCGGACCGCCCCAGAGAAACGAGCGCAGCTCGACGCGCATTTGTGCGTCAACCCGCACGCCTTCGATCGCAAGCCGCTCAATTTGCACGCCCGGCCCTTCGCCCTCTCGAAAACTGATCTTGCCGCTCGCGCCGATCACCCGATGCCACGGAACGGAGTCCGCCAGCGGGCTTTCGCGCAGGATTCGTCCAACGAGCCTGGCGCGGCCGGGAAGACCAGCCAGAGCGGCGATGCGTCCATAGGTAGATACTTTGCCCCGGGGAATGCGGCGAATGACGCCGAGGATGCGAAGATGCGTGTCGGGAATTTCCTGCATGCAGAGCAACTCGGACGGAGAAACGTTGATCCCACTTGGGATTCGAAGACGCGTGGTCTTCGCTGGACCGGCCGCTTGTGTTTCTCCGCCGCGACCGGAATCCTAATCAGCGCGGGGGGCTATGTGGGCTTCACCCCAGGGGGGCGACGGGCTATAGCCACGGGTGAAGCGAAGCGAAACCCGTGGATCCGTCGCCCCGTTCAAAGTCCGCTCCGAAGGAGCGGCGGAGTCGTTAATATGACACCGCCTTCAGTGTTCATTTGTTGATCTGATATTGTCCACTGAGCCTCGTGGTCTCACGAAACCGGGTTCACCGGGCCCTTCCCCCCGAGAACCGCCAAAATGTTCGCGGCCGCCATCTCCGCCATCCGGTCTCGCGCACTGACGGTCGCCGACCCGATGTGCGGCAGCAGCACGACGTTTTCCATCGCCAGCAGCTCCGAGGGAACAGCCGGCTCCTTCTCGTATACATCCAGCCCGGCCGCAGCAAGCCGTCCGTTGCGCAGCGCCTCGATCATTTCCACTTGATCGACGAGCGAACCGCGCGACGCATTGATGAGAATCGCGCCGGCCTTGAAGTGCGAGAAGGCCTTCGCGTCGATCATATGCCGGGTTTCCGGCGTTAGCGGCGCGTGCAGCGAGACAAAATCCGAATTTTCGAGCAGCTCGTAAAGCAGGACACGCCGCGCCCCGAGCTGCTCGATCTTCGCGTGCCGATTGCGGCCGCAGTAAAGCAGCGCCATGTCGAAACCGCGTGCCCGCCGCGCCACCGCTGTCCCGATGCGTCCGGCGCCGACGATGCCAAGCGTTCGACCATGAACGTCGGCGCCGAGAAAATCGAGCATCCCCCAGCCGCGCCAGGCGCCGGCACGGACGACGCGTTCGGCTTCCCCGAGCCGGCGAGCCGCGGCAAGAAGCAGGGCCAACGTGAGATCGGCCGTGGCTTCGGTCAGGACGTCAGGGGTGTTGGTGACGACAACCCCCAACTCCGCCGCGGCCTTGAGGTCGATGTTGTCGGTGCCGACGGCGCAGTTCGCGACGATCTTGCAACGGGGAGCGGCCCTCTTCAGAAAGGGCCGATCGATGCGGTCGCCCACCTGGGTAATGAAACCATCGTGGTGCGAAGCCTCGGCAAGGAGGTCGGCCGGTTCGGGATTGCGTGCCAGCGGAAACATGCGCACTGCCATGCCCGCTCGGGCGAGCGAAGCCACGCCCGATTCCGGGATCATCCGGGTGATGTAGACGGACGGGTGTGAGGAAGGGGGCATCGCGTCATTCCTGAAGCACGGATCGTCGAGCCGCGAGAATAGCGAAGTGATTTTAGCGTGCAAGGCGTCGGCGCGAGGCGCTTGAAATCGTGTTATGCTGGCGACTTGCGGAGCACGCGTATCAGAATCTGATTCAGCCTCGGACCGGCCATGTTTGAACCATTCACAAAAACAATCAGCGACGTCATCGGACGGGCCGAATGGTCCGATCTCATCGAGCTGATTCTGATCGGCTCGGCCGTCTACGCGATCATGCATTTCCTTCGCGGCACGCGCGGCGCGCGCCTGCTGCGGGGATTCACGCTGGTTCTCGTGGGCGGGACGTTGCTGTTGTACTTGATGGCGAACCTGCTGAATTTGTCCCGCATTCAGGTGCTGTTTCCGATCTTCATTACGGC
>DATMEE010000205.1:0-4526 GCA_035557035.1 Phycisphaerae bacterium | reverse complement strand
GGGTATTTGGCGGCGGGGAGCCGCGCGAGAACCATTATCCGCGGGTTAATCGCGATCTTGTGCTGGCGGGATTATTTCTGCACGACATTGGGAAGACCGACGAGCTGGGCTACGAATCCAACTTCGTCTATACGACCGAGGGGCAGTTGGTCGGACACATCACGCAGGCGGCAATTCTGATCGACCGCAAGGCTGCGCAGGTTGAGAAGGAGTCGGGCGAGAAGTTCGACACCGATCTGCGCAACGTGTTGACGCATATCGTGCTCTCGCACCACGGGAGCTATGAATTCGGCAGCCCGCGTTTGCCGGCCTGTCCGGAGGCCATCGCGGTCCACTATCTCGATAACATCGACGCGAAGTTGACGATGGCGCTGAGTGCCATCGACGATGCACGGAAGGCGGAGAGCGACTGGACGGAGTGGAACAAGGCGCTCTCGACGCGGATTTATAAGAAGGGTACGCCGGAGGGGTGAGAAGAACCAAGTGTAGCAGGCAATTCGTCTGCGCTTGAAATCTCAACAGCTACGCTGAACTCCGCCGCTCCTTCGGCGCGGACTTGCATGGGGGACTGGCGGATCCACGAGTTCCGCTTCGCTTCACTCGTGGCTACAGTCCGTCGCTCCTTCGTCCCGTCACACAGGCTTGAGGCGTTTTTCGAACGATCGTCGCGTGATTCTTCCGTCTGCCTCCGTCCGGCACGGGGGCCGGACGCTACGATCGCGCGAAAGTAGGTCTAGTCAGCGACGGTTTTTTCAGTGCCGCTATTCGCGAGGGGCTCGGGGAAGTGCTTGAGGATCAGGTCGGCGCCGGGGCATGGGGGTTGGCCGGGGGATGGTTGTGCCACACCGGCGGCATCGTAGTACAACCACGCTTCATTCGTGTAGTCATAGTAATAGGGGTGACCGCCGCAGCCGATGGGGCGGGAGATTCGGCGCTCCCGGTCCGCGGATTTGGCGGTTGGGGAAGCATAGGTTCGGGCGGGCTGGATGGAGCGCTTCGATTTGTCCGAGTCGTTGCAGGCGCAGAGGGCCAGGTTCAACAGCAGAAGCAGACCTGGAACTGCGCGCGGGTTCATTTCTGGCTCGATGTTGGCATTCAAGTTTATCGGCACGCAATGGATCTAAAGGAAAGATGAATGCCGGGCCCGATGGCAAGCTCGGCGTTGCGGCGACGGTTCGCCGTCCGCCGAGACGGCGGACGCTACGGCGATAAGAGCGAGTTGACGAAGCCGGGGATGTCTCCGGGTTCGATTGTGCCGTCGGCGTTGAAGTCACCCGGGCAGAGTTCCATCGGCTGCGTGGATTGGGCAAGCAATGCGGCGACGAACGGTTGAACGTCCCGGCCGTCGGCGGCGCAGTCCCGGGACATGTCGCCGTTGGGCGGGACATCGGTCGGCGTGAAGCTGAGGAAGGCGGTGGCGAGGTTTTCGGTGGCTTCGTCGGCGTTGTCGACGTCGAAGCTCTGGGCGCGAAGGTGGTAATCGAGGCATGGGCACATGACGCCGGTGGGTATCTGGATATTCGGGGTTTCACTTCCCAATTCGGGGAACAATCCGATTCCGATGAGCTGCGCGTCGATGACGAAGACGTGATAAAGGCGGGTGACGCCGCCGACGTTCGGGGTAGGATCGGGATCGGTGAAGCTGAAGACAGGCGAGGTGGTCGTGTCGCTGACCGCAAGGTTCGTGGGGAGTGGAATCACTTCGGTCCGGTTGAGATTATGGCTCAGGCGGGTATCGGCCTGGCCGTGGTTGTCTTCAACCCGATAGGTGTAGCGGCCCTCGACGAGTTCGAGATCGGCTTCCGTAATCGGCAGCAGATTGATAAAGAAAAACTCGGTGGGGGTCTGGATCAGAAAGGGCAACGGCGTCGGTTCTGGAAAGGGATAGTCGTTATTGTTGGACGTCGCGCTGGCGTGAGCAGGGGGGCCGATCATGGCTCCCGCCCCGTCCGGATGCTCCACGTCCGCGCGTAAGACCACGAACAAACCGGCGAATCCAAAAATGTCATTGGGCGGGCGGTTTTCGATGGCGGTGTATTCGCGGACGATTTCCGGTCCGCCGGCCAATGAATCCGTTCCGGGGAAGGCGGCCAATGCGGCCGCACAGAGCACGGACAAAGACCGAGCGTGCTTCGACGGCCGATGGCGAATATTCATCCCACCCAGATTAACAATTCCGAACGGACGATTCAATCGTAAGCGTCAAATTGCGCCGCAGTCGACGCCGACTTCGCCGATGGCCTGGAAGTCGTCGTGCTCATCGCGCACCTCGCCGGAGGCCGGGAGGTTACCACCGCCGGCGTTGGGGAATTCAAGTTGCGAAAGTCGGGGGCCGGGCAGCTATGGGGCAGCTATAGTCTCGACTGAGGAATTCATCGGCGCCTTTCCGTTAATGGCCCGGCGGGCAGCCGCTCGCGTTCGAGTGGAGACGAATCATGCGGTGGACGGGACTTCGACGGAGCGTGAACGTGGAGGATCGGCGGGGGCGGGGCGGGATGATCGGCTTCGGTGGGCCGCGCATGATGGCGGGGGGCGGGATCGGGACGCTGATCCTTCTAGTGGTCATCTATTTCATGGGTGGCAATCCGCTGGCACTGTTCGAGGGCGGGGAGGAGTACGTCGCGACCGATGAGCCGGCGCGGGAAGTGCCGGCCGATGACGAGCAAGGGCAGTTCGTCACGGCCATTCTGGGCAGCACGGAGGAGGTGTGGAGCGCGCTATTTGAGCGGATGGGGCGAGAGTATCGCGAGCCGCGGCTGGTGCTATTCGACGTGCAAACGCCGAGTTCCTGCGGTTATGGCAGCTCGGCGATGGGGCCGTTCTATTGCCCGGCGGACGCGCGGGTTTACATCGACCTGAGCTTTTTTGACGATCTGGCGCGGCGATTCCAGGCACCGGGTGACTTTGCCCAGGCATACGTCATCGCCCACGAGGTGGGGCATCACGTGCAGAACCAGCTTGGGCTGACGGATCGGGTGCACTCGCAGCGGGGCCGGGTGAGCCAGGCGGCGTACAACGATCTGTCGGTGCGGCTGGAATTACAGGCCGACTTCTTCGCGGGCGTGTGGGCGCACCATGCCGAACGCGCCCGGCAAATCCTGGAAGAGGGTGACGTGGAAGAAGCGCTTACCGCCGCCTCTGCGATTGGCGACGACCGCCTTCAGAAACGCTCCCAAGGTTACGCCGTGCCCGACTCGTTCACCCACGGCACCTCGGCGCAGCGGGTGAAATGGTTTCGAAAGGGCCTGCGCACGGGCGACATCGATGATGGCGACACCTTCGCCGTGCGCGAACCGTAATTCTGCGAAACCGCCCTTTCGAGGGTATGCCGCATTTTCCGGTATTATCGACACTGCCGAGATATGCAAACTTGACGCACGGTAGGCATCGGGCACCGGCCCTGATACAATTCTGACATGCAGATTCCTCGGATTACTCTTGATCCCTCGGTGATGGCCGGCAAGCCGTGCATTCGAGGACTGCGCGTCACCGTTGGAACCATCCTTGGGTTACTCGCCTCCGGCCACTCCCGCGAGCGCATTCTTCAAGCCTATCCCTACCTCGAATCCGAGGATATTGACGCGGCGCTTGCGTACGCGGCATGGCGCATGGAAGAGCGCGAAGAACCGCTTGTGGTCACATGAGCGTGCGGCTCCTAGTTGACATGAATCTGTCACCCGAGTGGATCGCGGAACTTTCCCGGCACGGATACAGCGCGGTTCACTGGTCTACTGTTGGCGCCCCGCGCACGGCCGACCCAACGATCATGGCGTGGGCGCGCGACAACGGGTACGTTGTCTTCACTCACGATCTGGACTTCGGCGCCATCCTCGCTCTCACCCATGCCGATGGCCCGAGCGTGCTCCAGGTGCGCGGCCAGGACGTCTTGCCGGAGCACATGGGCTCTTTGGTTATCGCGGCTCTGCGTAAACACGAATCGGCTCTCGCCGACGGCGCGATCGTCGTCGTGGATGAACGGAAATCGCGGGTCCGCGTGTTGCCGATCTGAGTTTCGTGGTGGCGAGGCGCTTCAGCGACGTTAGCACCGCCTGCATGTGTTCTCCAGGTCTTCGCTCCGAGGTTCGTCGGTGGTCTTCCGTGCCATCGAACTCATTCTCGCACTGCTCAACTTCGTTCAGATAGTCGATCGCCTTGTCCACGAACTCGGGATCGCAAGAATCGCGCTGTCGGCACCTGCGATCCGGCAAGAAAAGAAAAAGGGCGGATCGTGGATTCGATCCGCCCTTCAAGTTCAAGCAATTATGAAACTCGACGACCTGCCTTTTGCAAGGCAGGCGTCTGGCTCGGCCTTATCGGCCGCCGGTTCGGGGCTTCATGGGCTTGGCTTCATTCACGGTCAGGGCGCGGCCGTTCATGTCCTTGCCGTTGAGTGCCTTGATTGCGGCATCGGCCTCTTCGGTCGAATTCATCTCGACGAAGCCGAAGCCCTTGCTGCGGCCGGTGTCGCGGTCCATGATGACCGAGGCCGAGGAGACCTGGCCGAATTCGGAGAACATCTGCTGGAC
>DATMEE010000204.1:0-8084 GCA_035557035.1 Phycisphaerae bacterium | reverse complement strand
GCCGCTGGTGCCTATGTTGACGTTGGCGATGCCGCAGTCGCTGCCGGCCGCGGTAAGGAATTTCTCGGCCTCAAGGGCGTTCTCCGTGAAGATGGCGCTCGACAGGCCCTGCGGCACGTCGTTGTGGTAGTGAATGGCTTCGTCGAGATCGTGGAGCGAATCCGCGGCCGCGAGGGTGTCCGGATGGGTCTGCGATTCGCCGACGCCGCCGATTCCGCGGCCGCCGGCGGCGGCGGGAGTGCGTGCCGCGTCGCGGGCACTAGAGATGCCGCTAGCGCTGGGCGGCTGCGTGCGCGGTTTGGTGCGGCCGTCCGGCGAGCCGTAGGGGATTACATAAAGGATCGGCGCGAAGGTCTCCTCCTGCACGATCTTGAATTCGTTGCGGGCGGCGGCGATGACGGGGGTGACGTAGCAGCCGCCGGGATACTCGGGACCGGAGAGCTTTTCGCCGCCGCAGAGAATCTCACCGCCTTCGGCGCGAAGCTGGACGAGTGCCTTCATCATGTCTTCGACCGCGCCGGCGTCGATGAGCGGACCCATCAGCGTGCCCTCGTTCATCGGGTTGCCGATCTTGACCTGCTTGTAGGCCGCGACGAGGCGCTCGGTGAGCGGGCGGCGGACGCTTTCGTGGACGATGATGCGGCGGGTGCTGGTGCAGCGCTGGCCGGCCGTGCCCACGGAGCCGAAGAGAATCGCACGCGTCGCGAGATCGAGGTTGGCGTGCGGTGTCACGATGATGGCGTTATTCCCGCCCAGCTCCAAGATGGTGCGGCCGAGGCGATGGCCGACGATCTCGCCGACGTGGTAGCCCATTCGGCAGGAGCCGGTGGCGGAAACCTGCGGAATGCGGCGGTCGGAGATGAGGGCCTCTCCGATGGTGCTGCCGCGGCCGATGACCAGGCTGAAGATCGCGGGGTCGACGTTGCACTCGATGCAGACGCGTTGTGCGATTTTCGTGGTGGCGACGGCGGTAAGCGGGGTCTTGCTGGAGGGCTTCCAGAGGGTGGCGTTGCCGCAGACGGCGGCAAGGGCGGCGTTCCACGACCAGACGGCGACGGGGAAATTGAAGGCGCTGATGACGCCGATGATGCCAAGCGGGTGCCACTGCTCCATCATGCGGTGGCCGGGGCGCTCGGAGGGCATGGTCAGGCCGTAGAGCTGGCGGGAGAGGCCGCAGGCGAAATCGCAGATGTCGATCATCTCCTGAACTTCGCCTTCGCCCTCGGCGCGGATTTTTCCCATTTCGAGCGTGACGAGGGCGCCGAGGTCCTTCTTGGCGTCGCGGAGAGCGTTGCCGAGCTGGCGCACCACTTCGCCGCGCTGAGGAGCCGGCACGACGCGCCACGATTCGAACGCGCGGCGGGCGGCGACGACGGTTTTCTCATACTCATCCGGCGTCGCCTGAGCGACACTGGCGATCAGGCGGCCGTCGATCGGTGAATGGGAATCGAGCTTTACGTCTGAGCCCATCCAGTCGCCGTTAAAGACGCCGGGGTTGACGCTTTCGAGGCCGAGACGCTTGAGAATGTCCTGCATAGCGATGAATTCCTTCAGTGTCCTTAAGTCGCGTGCGGATTGGGCGACACTATTTGCTCCGTCCGTCGAGACAGCAGACGCTGCTGCGCCGAGGGGGCCGGGCGCTACCGGCTCGGCCGAAAGCGCGTACGGCCTTTGGGTTTGGGAGGCTCAGGCGGCTTGGGTGGCTCGGTCTCCTCGGCGGCGGCCTTGGGGAGGAAAAGCGCGACTTTGATTTTTTGAGTTGCCGCCACCGCCTGGCCGACGCCTTTGCCGACGATGTTGAAGTCCTTCAGTCCCAGCGAGAATGATGCGTTTATGCGGATACCCTCTTTCACTTCTTCGCCTTCGGTGGGCGCATCCTCGCCATTGGTCTTTGGCGCAGCGCCATCTTTGGCAGGCAGAACGTATTGAAGCGTGGCCGGAATGCGCATCTTCCTTTCGGCGCCGTTGAGGGCGAACGCGCCGACGAGGGTGGCCTTGAGCTTGGTCCCGCGCTTGTCGACCGTCTTCATCTTTTCGATGCCTTCGAGGGTGAAGACGATTTCAGGGAATGCCGAGGCATCGACCCAGGGAGCGGCCCGCATGTGCTGGTTCATCCCCGGCTTTCCGGTGTCGAGCGCGCTCCACGCCACCGTGAACTTGCCTTTCGCATCCTTGAGCGACTTTGGCTTGGCATCCAGCGTGCCGGTGACCTGCCCGGCCGTGCCCACGATCTTTTCCTTGGGCGCCACGGACGTGAAGGTGACTTCGTTGCCTTCGGCCGCGGGGTCGATCTCGAAGTGCGAGAGATCGCCCGGGGCCGCGCGGAAGCCCAGGGCCGGGCGGCGCTTTTTCTTGCCGTCCTTTTTGGCGCTCGATTTCGCGCCTTTCTTGGACTTGGGCGGCGCGGCGAAGGACGAATCCAGTGGAATGAGTGATGAAGCGGCGAACAGCAGCGTCAGCGATAGCACGTTTGCGAGATGTCTGGCTTTCATGATGAAGCCCCCTTGCATGAGGACATACGGGCGGAGCAGGTCAAACGGGCGACCTGTTCGAGCGAGAGCGTCCATGATATGAGGAAATGCGGGGAGATTCCATGCACGGGGCCCATACGCTGACTGGTTGAAACCGCCGCCAGATGGACTCGTGCCTGCCGGCCCCGGGTAAAACGACGGGCGTTCTCTGCATTTCTGACGGGTTTTCGGTTAACTTAGAGCAGTCAAATTCGGCACACCTACTGGGCCATCGGAGTCCGCAGCGCCATGCTGTCACGCGAATTTGAGATCAATCCGCTGGCCTCCTCCTCGCCTCGCGAATGGGATGCGCTGATTGAGGCGGTGGGGCCGGCGTCGCTGCTGGTCGTGATCGAGTCGCGGATGAGCCATCCGTTGAAGCGTGAGTGCGCGGCGGAAGACATTCTTCAAGAATCGCTGATGCACGCGTGGCGCGACCGGTCGGCCTGCCAGTGGCGCGGGGTGCGGAGTTTCCGGTCATGGCTGCTGACGATCATCGATAATCGTCTTCGTGAAGCGGCGGATCGAATGATGGCGCAGAAGCGCGGGGGCGGCCGGCAGCCGGTATCCGCCGGCGGCGGGCCTCCCGACGCGTTCACTGCTTTTTCAGATTGGGGGCCGGTCGGTTCGACGACGCCGAGCCGAGTGGCGATATTTCGCGAGCAGGCGACAGCGATGCAGGCGGCGGTGGCGAAGCTGCCGGAGGAGCTGCGCGAGGTGGTTCGGCTGCGGCTGTTCGAGCAGCTCGGGATTGAGGAGATCGCAGGACAACTCGGGATCGGCGAGGCGGCGGTTCGGCATCGCTTTCGCAAGGGCGCGGAGATATATCATCGATTTCTGCGCGACGTGCTGGCGAGCGGCGGGTCGATGCCGCGAAACGACGCGGCGTCGAGGGAGAGCAATTCCTCTTCTTGAGATGTGCATCCGGGATCCGCGCGAACGTGCGACGGCGCATCGCTCCGCCGTCCCTTTTGGGGCGGACTGAAGAGGCAGGAGTTTCCACGGGGGTTCCGCTTTGCTGCACCCCCGCCGCGGCGGGCAGGCAGTGGCTACACCCGTCGCCCCGGTTGGGGCAAATTGCGTTCGGGGCGACGAGCAAGGTCGGGGCGTGCAAACCGTCGGGGCAAAAAAACATGCGGGGCCAGGAGAGGTTGTGCTGGCGGAGTCTGCACATTCGGATTTGAACGAGGCGCAGCGCTTTCTCGACGACGTGTTCGAGCGGGCGGTGCGGCTGGTGGAAGACGGCGTCGCGCCGGAGGTCGATGCGCTGATCGACGGCCACGACGCGCTGCGCGCGGAGGTCGAGCGGCTCATCTGGCTGGCGCAGCACGTCGCGATGGCGCCGGGGTCGCGGCTGCCGGCGTTTGCGGGATTCACCGTCCTGCAGGAACTCGGCCGCGGCGGCATGGGGGCAGTCTATCTGGCGCGGCAGGAGTCGCTGGGCGGGCGGCCGGTGGCGCTGAAGGTGCTGCCGCAGTCAGCGGGTTTGTCGTCGCGGGCGCGAGACCGGTTTCTGGTGGAAGCCCGGGCGATCGCCAAGCTGCGCCATCCGAACGTGGTCGCCGTGCACGACGTGGTGCAGCAGGACGGCGTCTGCGCGTATGCGATGGAATGGGTCGATGGCACGTCGCTGGCATCGCTGATCGACTTTCTCACCGCGCAATTCACGGCCGGCGGCACGCGGACTCGCGACGGCGCGACGATGGAACACATTCGCGCGGGGTTGGGCAATGAGGCCGGTCTGAACGAGGCGTCGCCGGTCGTCTTTTTCGTGCGCATCGGGCTGGCGATGGCGCGGGCGCTGGCGGTCGTCCACAAGGCCGGACTGCTGCACCGCGACGTGAAACCCTCGAACATTCTGCTGCGGCGGGACGGCACGCCACTGCTGGCGGATTTCGGGCTGGTAAAGGACGCCGACTCGTCGCTCCACACCCAGGCCGGCCAGTTCGCCGGGACGGTGGCATATGCGCCGCCGGAGCAGCTTCGCGGCGAGACCGAGGCGATCGATGCGCGCAGCGACGTGTATGCGCTGGGCGTGACCCTCTATCACGCGTTAGCGCTCAAGTTGCCCTTCGAAGCGCGCGAGCCGGCCGGCATGTTGCGAAGAATCGAGTTCGGCGCCGCTCTCCCGCTGCGCGCAGTAAACCCGCGCGTGCCGCGCGATCTCGAAACGATCGTCGCCGCGGCGATGGAGGCCGATCCCGCACGGCGATATCAGTCGGCCGACGAGATGGCGGACGATCTCGAACGGCTGCTCAGCTTCCAGCCGATCCGGGCGCGGCCGTCGGATTGACACTGGGCAGCATCGTGACGCTCGCAGCGGCCGCCGTGCTGGTGGGGTACGTATTCTTCCTGCCCGGCTGGGTTGCTGCGCATCTTCGCGACGCGCGACTGGCACTGCTGGACCCGGTCCAGGCCAATAGCATCATCTCTCGCGTTTTCTGGGGCACGAATCAACCACCGAGCACCGAACAGGTCGAAAATCGCAAGCAAGCGTTAGGCCGGGCGCTCGCGTCGTATGCCGCCGCGCTGCGCCTCGCGCCGTTTGACAAGTCGATCCGTCGCGAGCGCGAGCTCGTAGCCAACGTCCGAGCCCGAAGCGCCGGCGAGGCCGTACGTAGGGTGGGTCGGCCTTTTGACCCACCTTCCGGCGAAACAACCGCTTCTGCGAAAAGGTGGGTCGATAAGGCTGACCCACCCTACGGCGCCGAATCGCCGCTGCGCGACGAAGGCCTTTACGCCTTTCTGACAGATGACTACGGGACCGCGATCAAGGCGTGGTCGGAATGGGAGAAGACGCGCGATCCGCTGGCCGAGCCGGACCCGCTGGTCGATGCGGCCTTAGGCATTCTCTATCTCTTCGACGATCAGGCGGCGCGGGCGTATCCGCGATTGCAGAAGGCGGTCGAGGCGTTTCCGGACGTTGGGTTCTTGATGGAATACCTGGCCGACGCGGCCGCCAAGTGCGGCGATGCCGAGCGGGCGCGGCGGTGGCTGGAAGAATCGAAGCGGCTCTCGCGGCGTGACACGATGGGGGCATCTGAGCGCATCAACGCCGGCGTGCTGGCGGCGGAGGGCCACATTTCCGAAGCGATCCACGCTTATCGCACGATACCCCGGATGGGCCCGCCCGAGGTGGAGTTCGCCGCCCTGCTCCGACGCGAAGGCCGGTTGGAGGAAGCTGTGGGCGTATTCGTGGGCATTGCGGAAAGATTTCCGTCATCAAACCGCGTCCAGACGGCCTTTCGCGAGTGTTCCGATCGATGGTGGAAATCCCTGTCAAAGCAGGAGCGGCGTCGGGAGATTCGGGCGGTGCTTGATAATGGCGATTTGTTGAGGGTTTTGCGGGCGCATGGGCGAGCCACGAAGCCACGAAGCCACGAAGCCACGAAGGGAGCAGAATATGGAAAACGAGAAAAATCAAATCAAGACGTTTCGCAACCTGGTCGCCTGGCAAAAGGCGAAAGAGCTGGCGAAGGAAGTCTATCTCAGCACGATGAACATGCCGGACCACGAAAGATTCGGACTGACTTCGCAAATGCGTCGGGCAGCAGTGTCAATTCCGTCGAACATCGCCGAGGGACATGGGAGGGGAAGTCTGGCGGATTATCTGAGATTTCTTCGGACGGCTCGCGGCTCGCTAATGGAGCTTCAAACGCAACTTATTCTCACGGAAGAGCTTGGATACCTGAAGATAACACCAAAGCTCACCAGCCTTCAGGCGGAAACAGATCGCGTGCTTCAAGGCCTCATTCGCAGCCTCGAAAACTGGAAGGGTTAGCGTCGAGCCTTCGTACTATCGCTTTCTCTTCCCCTTCGTGGCTTCGTGGCTCCGTGCCTTCGTGGCTTTTTCTCCTATCCGCGACGCTCGTCGACCTCTTTTCCTCTCCATCTCTAGAGAGCCTCTCTTTGAATGAGCTGGCCGAGAGAATGGAGGTTGAAGACATGGCGTTTTGGAATCGAAGTTCGTCGTATCCCCGCGTTTTGCAGGAAATGCAATTCGCCGCATGGCGCTGGCCAGTTCTCTCAACATTTCTTCGGCCGATGCCGGGTGGCAGTATTCGTGCACCGAGGCTTGCGGCTGCAACACTGGTCGCAGGCCTAGGCATGGTCGGTCATGCCGTTGCCGAGGTGATTCCGGCGCCAGGATACCAGGCGACATTGTTCTCCCCGCTTAACAACGACCTCTCCTACCAGATTAATCTCGGTAGCTATACCGCGGGCGGAGATCTACTCGTGATATCGCGCGCTGCGGTTGACCCCGTGGCGGATCACAACGTGCTGGCAATCGATGAGCTAGGGAATGATGCAGTCGTTTCATTGCCCGCGCAATATCCTTCAGGCGATCGATATGGTGTCGATACGTTGCCCCATGAATCATCCCCCAATCTGGCCTATTTGCTTGACGCGGGGAGACTCTTAGCCAGCGGTAATTTGGACGGGAGACTTTTTTTGCTCGATCTCCTTACGGGCAACAGCACCGTGCTGATTAACTCAGGTGAGATGTTAGACCCCTTCGGCATGGATCGCGACCCGACGACAGGTGACATACTTATTGCCGACGGCGGGCGGATTGACGTGAATAACGACGGGGCGATTTATCGTTGGAATGGCTCAACATTATCGACCGTTGTGAACGAAGGAATAGATCCTTTCGACGTATTATTCGTCGCCGATGGGACATATTACATGAGTGGTTCCGTAGCCGGCGTTAGCGGGGTTTATCGCATGTCGGGAGGCACCGTGCTTCAGACTTTTGCCACACTTCCTTCGGCGTACCGGCTCGCCTGGAACAGTATTGACGAGTTGATGCCTGTTGGCCTGTATGTAACATCCGGCTTCGGCCCGGGAAGCGTCTATTGGCTCCCTGACCAGGACAATGACTTCATCGCTGACAGTACCAACCTCGCAGCTACAGCAGGAAACCCGAGCATTGCTTTTGATCCTCTAGGAAGGCTTCTCATAGGCGATTCTGCGTTCGTCGGTGGAAATAATGTAATTGCGGCCATAACTCAGAGCTGCGTAGTTCCCCCCTGCTTCCAAGGCCTCGGCGACCTGCCGGGCGGCGCATTTGATAGCTCGGCTTACAGTCTCTCAGGCGACGGAACGACGGTAGTCGGTCGGAGCGCGCAATCCGCCGGCTTTGAGGCGATTCGATGGCAGGCCGAAACCGGCATGGTCGGACTCGGTGACCTCCCAGGCGGCACCTTTTTTGGTTTGGCCGATGACGTTTCCGGTAACGGGGATGTCGTGGCGGGCACTTCGGACTCGGAGACTTCGAGTGGCTATCCCTATGAGGCATTCCGGTGGACAAGCGCTACCGGCGTGACGGGACTCGGCGGCGGCGGATTTAGCCGTTCCACCGCACGCGGAATCTCAGAAAACGGCGCGATCATTGTTGGCTGGGGCGACATGGGGGATATCGCTATGCCCTTCCGTTGGACATCCGCGACGGGAATGCAAGCGCTTCCAATTCCGCCCGGCCAACTGGGTGTCGCGATGGCGATTTCGAACGACGGCCAAAAGATGTATGGCTGGGCCGGCCCCACGAACCTCGACACTCATATGATTCGT
>DATMEE010000203.1:0-11171 GCA_035557035.1 Phycisphaerae bacterium | reverse complement strand
CGTCAGGGCGAGCGCGTAAGGACTCAGACATCGCTCGGACGCGCTTCAAGCCAAACAAGGCTTCAAGATTTCGCGTCGTTGCCGCCTGTACCGGAGTTCCGTTAAGCTGCACCGTTCACATGAGTCATTCGATTGGATGACGACTCGATCATTCAACATAAGTGACTAACCGCAGCGAGGTTACGATGACCAAAGACATTCTCGTATTCGTGGAGCAGCGCGACGGGCACATCCTTCCCGCCGGGCTTCAATCCGTCACCGCCGCACAGCACCTGGCGTCCAAAACCGGCGGACGCGTTCTCGCCATCGTCGTTGGCCATAACCTCGGCCCGGTCGCCGAATCAGTTGCCGGCACCGGCGCGGCCGCCCTCTACGTCCTCGATGCCGAGCCATTGGCACGTTACAACGCTGTGACCTATGCGCGAGCCCTCGGCGACGTGATCAAAAAAGTCGATCCACAGATTGTCCTGATGGCCGCGTCGATCATGGGGCGCGATCTAAGCCCGCGCGTCGCCATCCGCGTCAACGCCGGACTCTCCACCGACTGCACCGAGTTCGACATCGACCCGAACGGCGCCCTGCGCGTGAAGCGCCCCATCTTCAACGGCAAGGCGTTTAACATGGTTCACTTCAACCCCGCGAAGATCCAGATCGCCACGGTTAGGCCCAACACTTTCGCCGCGCCAACCGGCGGTGGTTCGGCCGAGAAAATCTCGGTCCCCTTCGCGGCGGATGCGGCCGATCAGCGCAGCGTGACCCGCGAAATCACCCGCACCGGCGGTGATGAAAAGGACGTCACCGAAGCCTCGATCGTCGTCACTGGAGGCCGCAGCCTCAAGAGCGAGGAGAATTTCAAGATCATCTACGACCTGGCCCATGCCCTGGGCGGCGCGGTTGGCGCCTCTCGGGCCGCCTGCGACGCCGGCTATCAGCCCCATTCGCGCCAGGTCGGACTGACGGGCAAAACGGTTACACCCAATCTTTACATTGCCTGCGGGGTCAGCGGGGCGATCCAGCACCTGGCCGGCATGCGCGGTAGCCGCCGCATCGTCGCGATCAACCAGGACGCTGAGGCCCCAATCATGAAGGTGGCGGACTACGCGCTCGTCGGCGACCTCTTCAAGATCGTGCCGGCCATCACAGAGGAAGTGAAGAAAGCTCGCGGCTAAACATCGTTCCCGTCACCCGCGACTACATCAGAAAAGGTCTTGATGTCAGCAATTCTCATGACTTTGTTGTTGATCGCCGCCTGGGGGTATTTCGCTCTCCAGCTCCACAGCCGCTGGCGGCTGTTGCGGATCGGCCCCGATGAAAACCGCTTCGACAACGTCAAAGAGCGCCTCCGCCGAACCTACGAATATGCCTTCGTTCAAAAACGCATGCCTCGCTACAAGTGGGCGGGCTACGCGCACAGAATCATCTTCCTCGGATTTATCGTTCTGCTTTTGCGCTCGCTCATTCTCTTCGCCCGCGCATACACCGGCATTCTGCCCGACCGCGGCGAGAACCTCTTCGGTTATTGGCTGTTCGACCCCGGCACCGTTCTTGGCAACCTCTACGCGCTGCTGAAGGATATCTTCGCGCTGCTTGTGATTCTCGCGGGCGGCGTCTTTCTCTATTTGCGACTCATCGCAAAGCCGAAACGACTGACACTCTCCTTCGAAGGCCTGCTCATCATCCTCATCATCGAAACGATGATGCTCAGCGACATCCTCTACGACGGCGCAACCGGAGCGTATTACGCCGCGCGCGGCGCCCACGCCGGCTTCGCCTGGTACGAGCCGGCCGGCTCAACCCTGAGCATACTTCTCCGCGGCATCGGCGCGGGCGAAACCACGGCAATGGTGCTTGCCCACCTCGGCTTCTGGACGCATGTCTCGCTCGTGCTGATCTTTCTGAATCTGCTGCCCAAGTCAAAGCATTTTCACGTCATCACCGGCATCCCCAATGTCTATTTCCAGAGCCTCGCCCCGCGCGGCCGCCTG
Organism: Phycisphaerae bacterium; assembly: GCA_035557035.1. Classification (GTDB taxonomy): domain Bacteria; phylum Planctomycetota; class Phycisphaerae; order UBA1845; family UTPLA1; genus JADJRI01. The sequence continues at coordinate 9,186 of DATMEE010000203.1, read as the reverse complement.
CCCAACGTCGCCGACATCGAAGGCAAGATCGAGCGGGAGGAAACCCTCGGCCTCGCCCGCGTCAACCAGCTCAGTTGGAAGGCCGTGCTCGATCTCTACACCTGCACCGAGTGCGGCCGCTGTTCCGATCATTGCCCGGCGACGAAGACCGGCAAGAAACTCAGCCCCAAGCATTTCACTCTCGATCTTCGCGATTTTTTGTACGCCAATGAGAAGTCACTCGTCGCCGCAAAGCCGGGGCCGCCGGCCGATTCCGATCAAACGCCTCGAGAGTCCGTGGAGGCCGCTCCGGCTGCCTCAAACAGCAACGGCCATCCATCCCTCGCGGACATCGTGCCCAACATCATCGATCCCGAGGTCATCTGGGCCTGCACGAGCTGCGGTGCCTGCGAAACTGAGTGCCCGGTGTTCATCACTTATGTAGACAAGATCATCGACATCCGCCGCCACCTCGTCATGGAAAAGAGCGAGTTCCCCGCCGAGCTGCAAAATGCGTTTCGCGGCATGGAGACGAATTCAAATCCCTGGAGCTTCCCCGCCTCCGACCGCGCCGGCTGGACCACCGGTCTCGATGTCCCTCGAATCGCCGAAAAGCCCGACGCCGACGTGCTCTTCTGGGTCGGCTGCTCCGCCTCATTCGACGATCGCGCCCGCCGAATCGCCCGCGCCATGGCGCAGCTCCTGACCACGGCCGGCGTCAACTTCGCGATCCTCGCCGAAGAGGAGAATTGCACCGGCGACCCCGCCCGCCGCGCCGGCAACGAGTTTCTCTTCCAGATGCTCGCCCAGATGAACGTCGAAACACTCAATCGCTACAACCCGAAGACGATCGTGACCACCTGCCCGCACTGCTTCAACACGCTGCTCAACGAGTATCCCGATTTTGGCGCGAAGCTGAACGTCGTTCACCACAGTGTCTATCTCGACCAACTCCTCAAAGCAGGCAAGCTCACGCCCCGGCGGCCGATCAATGCGAAAGTCGCCTATCACGATTCGTGCTACATGGGCCGCTACAACGAAGTCTACGAGCCGCCGCGCGACGCGCTCCGCAGAATTCCCGGCCTGACTGTTCTCGAGCCTGCCCAGACGCGCGACCGCGGCATGTGCTGCGGCGCCGGCGGCGCCCAGATGTTCAAGGAAGAGGAACCCGGCACCGAGCGCGTGAACATCCGCCGCACCGAACAGCTTCTCGAAACCCAACCCGACGTCATCGCCTCGAACTGCCCGTTCTGTCAGCGCATGCTCATCGACGGCCTCGGCTCAAAAAACCGCGCTGACATCAAGCAGATGGACATCGCGGAACTCCTCTGGGAGTCCATCGCCCCGAATGCGGCTGAATCCGCCGCGGTATCGTGAAGTGAAGACGTCAGGTAGAAACCTCGCCGCGCTCCTGCTCGGAATGTTGGGCGGCTATCTCGCCGTCGCGGCACTTGTCCTGGTTGCCATCCGCCACTTGCGTGACGACTCTGGAATTAGCAACGCGAAGGGTCCTTCACCCCTTTACGCTGCGATGGTTGGACACGCCGTTGCCGCTTCGGCGACACTTGCTCTCTGCCTTGTCGTCCGCCGAAGAGCCTGGAGCTCGCTCCGTTTCACGCGCGCGATCCTGCTCGCCTCGATCATCATCGGCCTGATTTCGACGGATCGAATTCTCGACCTGATCTATCCCGGTCCGCTCTCCTCGACCACAATCTTCGAACTCCATCCGCGCCGCGGCTGGGCGCACGTCCCCGGGAGCGTAGACCGCGATGGCAATACGCCCGCCGGCGACGCGGACGTGCAACTGGATCGGCATTGCCTACGCGTCGAAATCGGAAGTGAACCGCGTGACCTATCCAGGAGCACTCGCGTTCTGTTTTTGGGCGACTCGATCACCTTCGGCTATTACCAGCGGGCCGGCGACGCCTATGGCGCCGTTGCGATTGAAAGGCTTGAGGATCGCTATTCTAAAATAAACTTGATCGAACTGAATGCCGGCGTCACCGGTTTCGACTCCGCTCAGGAGCAGGGCCTTCTTGTCCACGAAGGATTGAGCCTGAATCCCCACCTGGTCGTGCTGGGCTTCTGCCTCAACGACGTCACCAATCGGTTCGACGCCGCCCGCGGCGCCGATCCCGACAGGCACCCGGAATTCCTCATCGCCAGCCATCCGGCACATTGGAGCGGTTGGGTCCGCGCGATCAGGTGGTGGATGCGAGTGCTGCGCTACGGACCGGACGAACAGCGGGCAGCGCGGCAAATTGAGCATTTCCGCTTCACGGAACTGCTTGCTGAGCCGCCATCCGATCAGGTCAAGTCGGCCTGGCAAATGACGTTGGACGATCTCGACAGAATGAGCACGGCCTGTCGCGAACGCGGCATCCCGTTCGTGATCGTTGCCTTCCCGATCCTGACGCAACTCGGCCCCGGCTCTGCCGGCGACCGGCCTCAGCGGGAACTCGCCGCTTTCTCCCGTGCGAGGCGGATTCCGCTCCTCGATCTGTTGCCGATCTTTCGCAGCAGCGATGGCGCCCAGGAGGACGGCAGCTCTCGCCTCATGGTGGAGGAAGTACACCCCAATACGCTGGGACATCGTGTCGCGGGCGAAGCGCTCGCTGAGTTCCTTGAACGGAACGGCATTCTTGATTCCATCGTCACAAAACCATGATCGAGGTCGCCCCAAACATCCGCCGGCTCGGCCTTCTTCCGTTCAATCTGATCAACGCCTATATCGCCGGCGACATATTGTTCGACGCATGCACGCGATTTGAATCGAGATATTTCCTGCGACGACTCAAAGGTGTCACCTTAAGAGCGGTCGCGCTGACCCATGTGCATCCCGATCATCAGGGCGCCGCGAACGCCGTCTGCGACGCATTCCGATGCCCTCTCGCGTGCCATGAGGCCGACGCACCAGCAATGGAAGGCCGCGTGGACATGGGCCCGCCGTCTCGTTGGATACATGCGGCCAGCAACTGGATGGCCGGCCCGCGGCGGCAGGTCGATCGCACGCTGCGCGAGGGCGATGAAATCGCCGGCTTTCGAGTGATCGAAACGCCCGGCCACACCCCTGGACACGTCATCTTTTTTCGAGATGCCGATCGCGTCGCGATTGCAGGCGACCTGGTCACCTCGATGAATCTTCTCACCCTGCGGCCGGGTCTCCACGAGCCGCCGGCCATCTTTTGCGAAGACGCGCGATTGAATCGCCGCTCCATCCAGAAGCTGGCGGACCTTGGGCCCTCAACAGTCTTGTTCGGCCACGGCCCGCCGCTGCGCGATCCGCATGCACTCCACGAATTCGCGGAGCGACTTGATGAGTCATGCTGAGGAGAAGACATCGCACACCGTGTTGGATGAAGATGCCTTACGCCAAAGGCGTTTTGTCCTCCAGCCCAGGGTTGTCGCGCAGCGGCTACCCTGGGTCAGCGACGCGGGTACCAACAACCCCAACGGGGTTGCGACACAACCCGTAGGGGTTGAATCGTTGGGCACCGGACCCCGGGGGAGCGCCTTCGGCGCAACCCCCGAGCTCAAGGACATAACCCCCTTGGGGCATTTTCGAATCAGCAGCGGCGCCGAAGGATCTCGCCGACCAGCGATGCAGTGTCAAAAACGCGTCATACTCTTCGGAGGCAAGATTCTTCGCTTCGCACAACGATTTCTATCCATCGACGAGCGATGATTTCTGTGCCGGAGTTTTGCAGTACCCGCCTTGCGTTTCATAGATAAGCGGATCGATCGCCCCGCGGAATCGCTTCACAAACTCTTCCTCACCCATTTTCGCCGCGCTCGCGAGACGCGCGACCGCCACCGGATCGGAGAGATCCTCCCTCTCCAGCGAAATCATGTACCGTCGGGCGACTTTGTAAACATCTGAATTCACGTCCACCACCCGAATGCGGGTGCGGTTCGTCTTGGCATCGATCAGCTCGCTGAACGCGACGGGGCAGATATTGCTGTGCTGTAGCGTCACCATCACGCCGCCGCTCACGTCCAGCGTCTCGTCCAGCAGCAGCCGCACGGCCCCGTTGCCCAGGTCGCGGCAGTATTCCATGTCGAAAGGCACGGGCGGCGCGCACCGCAGCATGTACCCGAGCGTCTGTGGCACGATGGCGACACTATCGCCGCGCTCCGCGAAGCGCCGCGTCGTCTCGTCCGTCACCATCCGAGCCAGCGGCACCTCCGCCAGCCGTAGATGACCCGCCGCATCGAGCGGAACTTTTTTGCCGAGCAGGTGCTCCAACTCGTCGCGATTGCCCAGCCGATACGCCAGGCCCTCCGCCAGTATCACCACCCCATACGGCCGATTCATCGAGCGCCGCTTGATGATCGACCCTTCCACTACGTCCGCAAGATGTTGAAAGCTGATATTCTCAGGAAACGCCTCGGGGATCAGCGTCAGTGTCGCGCCCGTGGCCTTGCCGATGCCCAGCGCCAGGAACCCGGAGTGCCGGCCCATGACCACTACTGCATACCACCTCCCGGTCGTGCGCGCATCCTCCATCAGGTTGGCCACCAGCTTCGAGCCAAGATCGCGCGCGGTGTTGAATCCGAACGTCGGCATCTCGCCCGGCAGGGGCAGATCGTTGTCGATCGTCTTGGGCACGTGCACCACGCGAATGCGCCCCTTGGATTTCTCCGCGACGAATCGAGCGCTCAGCGCCGTGTCGTCCCCTCCGATCGTCATGACGTGCGTGACGCCCAGCTCGGTGAAATTCTTCAGCACCCAGCCGATTTTCTCGGTGTTTGACGCGACCACCGTGGTCTTCTGCAGCCGCGTTTCGTCCAGCAGCGTCTCGCGCGAAATGCGCAGGATCGAGCCGCCGCTGAAATGAATGCGACCGACGTCCTTGATTTCCAGATTGAGCGTGTGCCTCTCGGCCACGAACTTGTCCGACGCCAGCCACTTGAACCCGTCGTAGATGCCGACCACACTCATCCCGCGATTGATCGCCTCGATGGTGGCGGCTCCGATGACGGCATTGATCCCCGGCGCCGGACCGCCCGCGACGATGATGGCAAGCTTGTTTCGATTACTCATGTCGGTGTTTCTCAGTAAAACGATTCACTTACGGAGATTCTCGCCAGGATCGCAAGGAATGGCGACGAAGCCTCTATCTGATCGGATTTTATTGGGTGACGCTGGAGAGGGGTTTGGCAGACGCCGGGGCGGTGGCCGGTTGGGCCGCCCGTGGCCTGGTCCGAGCCGCCAGGTTGTCGAGCACGTTCATGAAATTGATGTAGCTGTCGTAGGGCGAATCGTACGGATTGAAATACTTGTGTACGTCGCCATCCGCGAAATACTTCGTACACATGTAGTAGTAATGGTCGGAGGTCAAAAGCTTTCGCCAATCCCGCATCAACTCCGGATTGCCCGTCACCTTGATTGCCTTTTCCAGATTGTACGCTTCCTGCAGCGCGTTGGACTGCATCGCGTTGCCCAGCCAGGCCGACAGATCGCGCTCCGTGTCCGCCCAACTGATGAGGTGATGCGCGTCGTATTCCCCGACCGCCTCATGGGCCGCCGCGACTTCCGCCGGCGTTTTGAAGTCGTTGTCCGGGTGCTTCAGAACCTGCCCGGGCAGGTGATACAGAAAATCAAAAATTCCCGTGTCCGCCCACTGGTGCTCGCCGAATGTCTCGTAGTCCATGAACAGGTTGACGGTGTAGCCGTTGCCGTTCACCTGGTTCACCCAGCCGGCAAACTTCTCCGCCGTCAGCGGCCACTCTGCCCAACCGCGATTGCCGAAGCGAAACGCGATGTCGTCCGAAAGACGGAAGTTCTTCAACAGCACCTTGATCGTTGCGTTCGGCGGTTGATAGACAAAATTCGGCGAGCGATACCCCAGCAGATGATCGGCCCCCTCGGCGATGATCGCCGTAAAGCCCATCTCCTGAGCGGCCCGCGCCACTTCGTTGTTATAGATCAGCTCGGTATTGCGGAACGTCGTGCTGCGATAGCCGAACAAATCGAGAATCCGCTCCTGCTGCATCCGCACCTGCTCGGCAAACTCGCTGCGCGAGTAGAGGAACGACAGGCTGTGATAATATGTTTCGGCGAGGAACTCGACGCACCCCGTCTCCGCCAGCCGCTTGAAGCTGTCCATCACCTCCGGCGCATACTCGGCGAACTGATCGAGCACCACGCCCGTCAGCGAGTACGAAACCCTGAAGCGCCCCTGGTGCAGCTTGATCAAATCGTAGATGCACTGGTTGGTCGGCAGGTAGCACTTGTTCGCCACCTTCCGGCAAATCTCGGCGTTCTTGACGTCGTCGAAATAATGGTGCGTCGTATCGAAGACGGAGTATTTCCGAAGCCGGAACGGCTGGTGAACCTGAAAGTAGAAGCAGACGGAGGCCATGATTCGTAGAATCCGATACAACGACGGCGCACCCCCATTCTAAGAGCGCCGTGGGGAATAACAAGACAGGAACGAACGGGAACGATATTATTTAGGAGAGGTCACGACCTAATGGACATTCGCGAACTCATCACGTCTGACTCGGATATTCTTGGCGGAACCCCCGTATTCAAAGGGACTCGGGTTCCCGTCAAGTCGCTTTTCGATTACTTGGAAGACAATTACACGCTGGATGAATTCGTGGAGTGCTTTCCGACCGTATCGCGGGAAATGGCTCGCAACATTCTTGAGTGCTGTGAAGCTCAGTTGCTTCCGCCGGCCGCGGCATGAAGATTCTGTTGGATGAATGCGTTCCGTGGCCGATCAACCGTGTTCTGGCTGATCACACATGCTCCTCCGCTCAACGCTCTGGATGGGCCGGTCTTAAGAATGGGGAACTGCTTCAACGAGCGGAGTCCGAGTTTGAGTTGTTCATCACATCAGACCAAAATCTTCGATATCAACAGAATCTCACTGGTCGAAAAATAGCCATCATACAGCTTTCGACAAACAAGCTGCGTCGAATCATCGCAGCGGCTCACGTGCTTCAGACAACCGTGAAAACAATCAAACCAGGCGAGGTTCGCACACTGCAAATTCCGTGAGCTAGAGTCGACTCGACCCACTCCCCTCTTAATGTTCCGCGATTGCTCGCCGATAGCTGTCCACGCACCCCTGCGCACAGTCCCGCCACGTCAGCCGGCGCACCTCGAAGTTCCCATGCTCACGCAGCGCCGCCTGCAGCGGAGGGTGCCGCAGCACCGCCACGATCTTGTTCGCCATCTCATCGATGTCCCAGAAATCGACCTTCAGGGCATTTTTGAGAATCTCCGACACGCCCGACTGCTTCGAGATCAGCACCGGCGTGTCGTTCGCCAGCGCCTCCAGCGGCGCGATCCCGAACGGCTCGCTCACGCTCGGCATCACGTACAGGTCCGCCATGCGATACACCCGCGCCACGTCGTCCCCCCGCAAAAACCCCGTGAACAGCACCTTGTGGCCGATCCCCATGGCCGCAGCCATTTCGATCGACTTGCGAATCAGATCGCCGCTGCCCGCCATGATGAACCGCACGTTCGGCTCGACGCCCAGCACTTTCTTCGCAGCCGCCAGAAAATACTCCGGTCCCTTCTGCATCGTGATGCGCCCCAGAAACAGCACGATCTTCTCGTCGCGGCTGACCGGCGGGGGCAGGGGGGCGCCCTCCCCGTTGAAGTCGATCGCGTTATAGACCACGTCGATCTTCTCCGGAGTGACGCCATAGTGACGCAAGATCAGATTGCGCGTCAGATAGCTGACCGAAACGACGCGCCGCGCCGCGTGCATGCCTTGGCGCTCGATCTCATAAATCCGTTGATTGACGTGCTCGCCGCTCCGGTCGAACTCCGTCGAATGAACGTGCACGACCAGCGGCTTGCCGGTGACCGCGGCAACCGCCATACCGGCCGGATATGTCATCCAGTCGTGCGCGTGAATGACTTCGAACTGCTCGCCGATCGCCATCTGCATCGCGATCTTCGCGTAGCGCTGCACTTCGGCGAACATGTCGCCGCCGTACGCATCGCCCCCCGATTTGGCAGGCTGGCTTCCACCCAATATGCTCGTCGGCGTATTCGCGCTGCTCGCGCCGGCCTGAGCAGCGCCGGCCGTTCCACCCGACGCGCCGCTTCCTGACTGTTGCGACCAAGTCCCGTCCGACGTTCCCGGTTGCGATGCGCTTCCGTATTCCTCCGGCCGCGCATACGGCGAGAGTCCGGCGGGGATCGCCCGGAGCTCCACGTTCTCCATCCCGGAAAGGTGGTACGTCTGATAGCCCAGTTGCTCGAACGTGGCCTGCGTCGCGGCCGACATCTGCGACGCCGTCGGCGTCTTCAATTGAACGTGCGTCGTCTCGGGGCGCTGCACCACCTGCGGCAGCACGAAGATCACCTCGTGCCCGAGCTGATTCAGTGCCTTCGTCAGGCCGTAGCACGCCGTGCCCAGCCCGCCCGAGATAAAAGGGGGAAACTCCCACCCCAGCATGAATATTTTCATGGCTGCAAGCTCGATGCGCCTTCCACGCAAGGAAGGACGCTCGCAGTCTGACGCGGCACAGCCGCCGGCTGCGACTCATCAGATCTTAATAATGCCAAAAAACGCGGGGCCAGTTTCGACCGCGCCGCCCCACGCAGTAGAAATGCGACCGAGTTCTGAGCGGTCGACCAGATCGGCGAAGCTGATCTACAGCCCGGCTATTCTAGACGCACCCCGGTTTGTGTCAATCATGGGATTTCTTCGGAATTCGTGGGAGTCGTTTGCCCCCGGCCCGGCAGGGCCCGGGTAAGGTAAGGTCAAGTCGCATAATCCCGGCAGGCCTGCTCAAACCATTTCTCCCCCCAGCGCAATCGACCGTGCAGAAAAAGGGCGCCTACCGCCACCGGCGCGATCAGTCCGCATGATCGGACGAAAGGCAATACCGCGTCCGGTTCATTGGGAAGTGTCACAAGGTCGTCATGCTCATCCTTCGACTCCGCCGCCTTCCATCGCTCGCGCAGGTCGGCCGCGGTCAGGTCAATCTTCGCCTCGAAAAGCATTTCAGGCTGATGAATCTCCCTGTCGCGAATCAGTCCCGCGCACACAAGATCGCGAAGCTCCTCCGGCCGAACATTCAGCTCCTCCACGATCTCCCGCGCGACGCTGGCAAAAGGATCAACCCTCCCATCAGGCCGCCGGTCGCCCGCTTCCAGCGAACCGCCAAACGTGTGAACGTGCAGCGCATGGTACGACACCCGCGCCGAGCGCAACCCATAGCAAATAAGATTGT
>DATMEE010000202.1:0-3501 GCA_035557035.1 Phycisphaerae bacterium | reverse complement strand
TCCCCGCGCGCCCGGAGCGACGTCGCCGTAGGCATGAAGATGGGCCATCACGTCGTGGCGCAGCTTCGCTTCGTGCCGACGAACCGCATCGAGATTGATATCCTCGAGGTGGGCTCGCAGCTCACGCAACTGCGTCACTTTGATCGCAAGGCCCATTTCATGCTGGGCCTCGGCCAACGCCAGCCAGATGCGCCGCCAGACGCTCGCGCGTCGCAGGGGGGAAAATAATTCGGCCATGTCGCGCGATGCATTTCGCCCGACCAGCGGACTTTCATAGACGCCGGAAAAAGCAACGGCCTTGGGACGCTTTCGAGGGGATCGCGGCATTTGATGCTCAACCCCAAAGTATCAGGCCGGTATCAAACTTGTGCGCCAAGTCCGCGTGCTTCGGAATCACCCGCACCGAAAAACCGTGATGTCCGCTGCGGTGACAGGGAATTTGTCCCCTGAATCGATAGCTCCCGTTTTCGCCGCGCTCTTCGATCTGCATCGTCTCGCTGTGTCCCTCGACCAGCCGGCCGTAGGCGTCCACCCGGCCGTGGTACAGTTCGACGGCCACGTCCTCCGGCCGCACCGGGCCGAGCTGCACCTTTGCGCGGACGTTGACCTGCGAGCCGACGGGCAATTCCTTTTCATCGTTCGCGACGACTTCCTCGATTTGGACGTTTTGCCATCGTTGCGCGAGATCGCGTTTCCAATGAGAGAGGGATTTGGCAGCCGCAAAACTATCCGCGGTCAGGCGCTTCCACTGCCGCGCCGCCGGCACGTACAGGAGCGTGGAATACTCTTTGAGCATCCGCGTCGTGCTGAACATGGGCGTGATCGTGCGCATCGACGCCTTCATTCGCTCGATCCACCCGCGCGGCACGCCGTCGGCGCCGCGGCCATAGAAGAGCGGGACGATTTCCTTTTCGAGCAGTTCGTAGATCGCCTGCGACTCGATGTGGTCGCGATCCTCGGCGTCCTCGTAAATATTCCCCTCGTCGATGGCCCAGCCGTTCTCACCGTCATACGCCTCGGGCCACCAGCCGTCGAGGATCGAAAAATTCAGCCCGCCGTTGGGTGCGACCTTCATGCCGCTGGTGCCGGAGGCCTCGCGCGGCTTGATGGGATTGTTCAGCCAGACGTCCACGCCCTGCACCAGCATGCGTGCCACCGAGATGTCATAATTCTCGATGAAGACAAAATGGCGGTGAAACTGCGGCTTGCCGATGAACTGCAGAATGTCCTTGATGACCTGCTTGCCGTTGTCGTCGCGCGGATGGGCCTTGCCCGCGAAGATGAATTGAATCGGCCGGTCCTTGTTCTGAACGAGACGGAGCAGGCGGTCGACGTCCCGGAAGAGCAGCGCGCCGCGCTTGTAGGGTGCGAAGCGCCGGGCGAAGCCGACCGTGAGCGCCTCGGGGTCGAGATATTCCTCCGCGGCCTGCACCTCGGACGGCGGAGCGCCGCGCTTGCGCAACTGCTCGCGCACGCGGCGGCGGGCGTAGGCCACCAGCGCGAAGCGCCGTTGCTCGTGGGCACGCCAGATTTCAATCGGCGGAATCTCGTTGACGCGCTGCCAGGCCTCCTGGTCCTCGGGCATGTGGGTGCGCTGCGGCCCGACGTATTGATCGAGCAGGTGCGACATTTCCGGCGACGTCCAAGAATCGGTATGAATGCCGTTGGTGATCGAGGTGATCGGCACCTCGCCGCGCGGGGCGCCGGGCCAGACACTGAACCACATGTTGCGCGAAACGTGCCCGTGAAGGGCGCTCACGCCATTGGCGTTGCCCGAAAGCCGCAGCGCCATCACCGCCATGCAGAACAATTCCTGCGGATCAGACGCATTGATCTTGCCAAGCGCCTCGAATTCCTCGGGCGTCAAACGCATGTCGCCGAGAAACGGCGTCAGATATTCGTCGAGCAGCTCGCGCCGGAAATGATCGATGCCCGCGGGAATTGGCGTGTGCGTGGTGAATACGTGGCTCGGCGCGACCGCCTCACGCGCCTCGCCGAAGTCCAGCTTCTGCGTCTTCATGCACTGTCGTATTCGCTCCACCGCCAGAAACGCCGCATGACCCTCGTTCATGTGGCACACGTCCGGCATGATGCCCAGGGCCTCCAGCATCCGTACGCCGCCCACGCCGAGAAGGATCTCCTGCCGGATGCGCATCTCGTCCGCGCCGCCGTAGAGGCGCTGAGTGATCTCGCGGTCCTCCGCACTATTCTCGATCATGTCCGAATCGAGCAGGTACAGCGGCACGCGTCCGACCTGCGCCAGCCAGCATTGACAATATACTTCCCGCCGGCCGATCGGCAGCTTGATGGAGATCGGCTGGCCGTTCGCGCCCTTCATCTGGGTCACGGGCATGTGGAAGAAATCCAGCGAGGGGTACTCCTCAAGCTGCCAGCCATCTGAGGCAAGCCGCTGCTGGAAATATCCCTGTCGATATAGAAGCCCGACGCCGATCAGCGGGACGCCCAGATCGCTCGCGCTCTTCAGGTGATCGCCCGCCAGCACGCCGAGGCCGCCGGAGTAGATCGGCAGGCACTCGTGCAGCCCAAATTCCATGGAGAAATACGCAATCTGAGTAGCCGACAAGTCAGAATGCTTGTCGGAAAACCAGCCGCGGCGCGTCATGTAACTGTCGAAGTTGGCCAGTATTCGATTCAGTTCTGACAGATAGGCAGAATCGGACGCAGCCTGATCGAGGCGCTTCTGCGAAACGTGACTGAGGAACTGCACCGGATTGCCGCTGACTTCATCCCAGAGCGTGGAGTCGAGCCGGCGGAAAAGCTCGCGCGCGTCGCCGTTCCAGCTCCACCACAGGTTGTAGGCCAGGTCGCGAAGCCGATACAGACTTTTCGGTAGGGCGGGAACGACGGTGTAGGTTCGAAGTTTGTACATGGTTCAAGGAATATCGTTAATGGCCTGTCGTGACATGCCGGTAGAATATCGCCGGCCCGGAATTTGGCGAGCCGGCGTTGGATTCTCGAAAATTCCCGTGAATGGCGAATGGGTGGAACGGCGCAGGGCGTCACGCAACTTCGGACTTTGTCAGTGTTTAGGCTATTTTTCAGAAAATCACAAATTCTCTTGACAGCACTTTGGCACTCCCATAAATTATTTCCGTCGGCGTGGGCCGGCGAGTTGTCGTTGAGGTTGTTTCGAAGTTTCGGTGCAGTACGCCGCCTCGGGCCGCATTCGGTTTTGAAGCATCCCGCAGTTTAAAAGGAGTTATTCAAATGCGTAATCACTTCGGCGCTTTTCAGCTTGTTCGATTATCCAGCGAACCGTGCTCGGGATAATCATGGCCTTCGCGCTCCTGGCCCCCGGAGAAGCATTTGCGGCAAACACCCAGGCGAGTGCCGCCTTCGGATCACCCGTCGCCATCGACGGCGAATACGCCGTCGTCGGGGTTCCCTCCGAGGATAGTCCTTCGTCCAACGCAGGCGCGGCCTACGTCTATCGATACGACGGCTCCGGATGGGAGATCAGCGGATACCTGCTGCCGCAGG